>JAYYJC010000275.1:0-3912 GCA_036146655.1 Myxococcota bacterium
CGATTGAGTCAAATCCCCCTCTTCCGGCCTTCGGATTTAAAGGAGAATGGTAATGTACATCTCACTGTTATTGGCCTGTGGTGGTGCATCACTTGAGACACGAGTTGATGAACTAAGGGTCATGGCCATCAAACCCATTCCCGCTGAAATCACACCAGAAGACACGCCTACCGCCGATATTCTTATTCCCAATCCACCACAGAAGCCGGCAAAGTTCCTTTATTGGACATGCACCAATATTGGAAATGGCTGTCTTGAAAGAGATTTCTATGAAGGGAGCGAATTGGTTTGGGGGCAAGTTCAAACCGTCAACAATGACTCCTTGGTTCACCGTGTTGAACTCGATATTCCACCTTTCCTAAGTGACCTTATCTCACAGGTTCCAAACGAAGCCCCATTTGGTGGAAGTTTTTTGTGGGTTTTGGCATGCGAAGAAACCCAATGCCCATTGATACAAGATTGGGAAGCAGGCCAGGCAAGCTATGACTCCATGAACAATCCTTATGAACTGATGGCTGAGCTTCCAAAGAAAGGGACCAGTCTTGCATTTCGGCCACTGCTTCTCTCAAATCGACCAGAGATAGAACGGATACAGCATCCCGACCTTACTTTCAGTGGGAATGACAACATCGTTCTCAACGGACCTAATGACAGCAAGCCAATAGACTTCTCATATGCGCTTAATCGACAAGACCAAAGTGCAGATGCATTGTACTACGCTTACGCAACACAAGGGGGATTTGCCATGAATGACCGGTATACAACCCTTCTCAGAAGTGAGGCAGGAACATTTTCAACAGATTGGTTTGGCACAGAAGATCTCAAATCAGGAAACGCACAGTTAATGATCATTTTGGAAAATGGAGAAGGAGGGATTTCCTTCTGGACAAGTGATGCGACGGTTCGGTAATATTCCAACATTGGAGTGTCAAATCTCAGGCTGAAAGGAAAAATGTTGTTACCCATTTTGTTTATCGCATCCCAACCGAGTTTCGCCGAGCGTCTCGAATTTACCCAATCGGGTTCGAATATCCATTTTCACATGTCGGCTTCACTTCATGACATTAATGGTGAAGCCCAACAATTCAAAGGATATTTGGACATCGATGAATCAGAATGCAGTGGTGAGGTCTCGATTGACGCAAAATCCATAACCACCTTCCTTGGCAAGCGAGACGACAAGATGCACAGTGAGACCATTCAGGTCAGCCGTTTCCCAGAAGTCCTCTACATCATCCACAGTATTGAGGGCAGAAAGAAAAACCAGATCACCGAGGCACGCCATCAAATTGGTGCTCACATTGGTTCTGGCGAAGTCATTCTCCATGGCACTCTGAAAATTGCAGGAGCCAGCAATACGGTTTCAATTCCAGCGGCATACCGATGGGAAGACGATTCTGTGCGTTTAACCGGATCTGCTTCCATACACTGGACAGACTTCAGTTTACCAGACCCATCCTTTCTATTCTCAACATTGAGCCCACAAATGGACATCAAGTTCTCGATTTATGCTACACCCCTCACCTACTGAGAACCATCTGTAAAATAAGCCAGACCTCGGTTGTGTCATGTTGCACAAGAACTGACCGGTGGAAGCAAGTGCAAATGGAGGGTGGGAGGCAGGCCGATTTACATGGTGTTCGGCACGCCCCCCACATCGTGCTACTGGTTGGCGCCTTCAAAGATCCAGCGTTCCACAAGGACCATATCTTCGTAATCAAGCGCCTGTCCATTTAGAGGCATTTGATTTCCACTTCCGCCGACAAGAGAATGATCACCAATCATTTTCAACCATAGATAACTGCCAGGTATCTGTAGAGGTTGAATGTATGGCATTGTTGAACCATTGCTCAAGTTCTTTGTTTTCGACATCAAGGAGCTGTAAGAGTTGATCCAATTTCCATGACAGCCTGCACAAGATGCTTGGAAGACAATCGATGGATCATTAAAATCCAATAGGCCAGTACAAGCTTCATTCACAATCATTGGAGAGGCTTTTTCATTGTTGAAGTAAGTACCTGATGAACCACACCAATTCGTAGCAATGTTGTTGGCCGTGTCATTGTAGGCATTCAGAACATCCAAAATCATCGATGTTCCAGCAGCAAACCCAAACGAAGTATCATAGGCCACCATGTCAATCACAGAATTGTTGTAGGCTAAGTAGATCTCGTCACTGGTATTGCTGAGATCCATACCAGACCCAAAGCCATAAGAGGCCGGCACGCCACCATTGACACTGGCATCGTCTGACTTGGCAAATACCGTTGCACCGTAGGCACCAACAAAGACATTTCCTGTCACAGTAAAGCTGTTGCCCTCATTAATATCGTAGACCTGAAGGCCATTGAGATTGATGTCGTTTCCGGTCACATTGGTCACTTCGAACCACTCACCAAGACTGTCAGCCACATTGTTTGGATTGGGCATGATTTCAGTGATGAGCAAATCGCCAGTTCCCACATTGTTCAATGTCACGATTGAGTTATCGCTGTCATAGCCAGAACAACTTTCATCCACCCCATTATTGGGTGTGTCATAGGCAAATGGATAGATGGAAGCATCGTTGTCGTTACAGTCAAAGGCCACAGCTACGCCATCGCCATCGGTATCGGCTGCGCAAACCGGTAGACTAGAGCAATCCGTATCAAAACAATCAATGGAACCATCGCCATCATCATCGATACCGTTTGTGCAATCACTTTCGACATTGCTGCAAGTCGGATCTGAAGTACAATCACTGTCGGCACAATCAATGTCGCCGTCACCATCATCGTCTGAACCGTTGTCGCAAGAGAACTCCACATTTTGACAGGCACTATGGTTGGCACAATCGGTGTCGAGACAGTCGGTGTCGCCATCATTATCATCGTCAACCCCATTGGAACAATCCAATTCCGCATTTTGACACGCAACATCGTTGGCACAGTCAGAATCAAAACAGTCAATGGTTCCATCGCCATCATCATCAAAACTGTTGGAGCAATCGGTTTCAGATGATGGGCCTTGACATTGAGGATTGGTCGAGCAATCACTGTCATCACAGTCTGTCAAACCATCACTATCGTTGTCCACACCATCTCCACAGAGAGACTCGGCAAGACATGCAGCATCACTTGCGCAGTCACTGTCTAGACAGTCAACAGTGCCATCACTGTCATCGTCTAAACCGTTTGCGCAATCGCTTTCACCCTGATTCTGACAAGCGGGATCTCCAGAACACTCAGGATCATCACAATCCGTCAGACCATCACCATCGTCATCAAGGTTGTTGAAACAATCGGTTTCTCCGCCTTGCGCACACGAAGGATGAGTGACACAGTCTGGATCTTGACAATCGGTATCGAGATCGCCATCGTCATCAATGCCATTCGTACAGTCTTCGGTCGAATTGCAAATGGGGTTGCTGGCGCAGTCTGTGTCATCGCAGTCCACATCACCATCACCGTCGTTGTCCTGACTGTCTGCACAATCGGTCTCACTTGAAGAACCGCATGAGGGCGATTGAGAACAGTCTGGATCATCGCAATCTGTCAAATTGTCATTGTCATCGTCCACACTGTTGCCGCAGTCGGTTTCGACATTGGCACACACTGGATCGCTCGCACAATCAAAGTCAAAGCAATCCACATCCGTGTCGCCATCGTCGTCGATGCCGTTTGAGCAATCTTCTAAGGACGATTGGCAGGACGAATCAAAACTGCAATCTGTGTCCGCACAATCAATGTCACCATCGTTATCATCGTCCGTTCCGTTGGTACAGTCCTCTGTCGAAGACCCACAAGAGGGATCGTTGGCACATTCGCTGTCATCACAGTCGGTGTCACCGTCGCCGTCGTCATCGGTGCCATTGCTGCAATTTTCTGTTGAACACACTGGATCGGTTGCGCAGTCACTGTCATCACAATCCAC
>JAYYJC010000276.1:0-10000 GCA_036146655.1 Myxococcota bacterium
TTGGAGGCAAAGTGTTTTTTCTACTCAGTTGCATGTCAAATGGGGACAAGGAAAGTTCTACTGCCGTTGAGGCCGTTGAGGAAGTGCCTGTTGCCGTAATGGATACTGGAAATGATTGTCCACAGATGGGGGCGCTTGAAATTTCCGAGACCATTTCGTGGTTCTATTGGGGCGGCGCTTCGGTGCCCTCTGCTGAACTTCATCCAGAGATTATCCAGCCCGCCTGCGAGGGCTTTGTGGCCAGTACAGATGTCTCTTGGTTAGAGTTGGAAATGGCGCCTTCAGGAGAGCTACTGACCGTCACACTCTTATCGGACGAACTCGTAAGTGGACGGCACGAAGCCACCATACAAATTAAAGATCATCATTTTAATACCCCTCTGTTAGAGGTTACGGTTCAGCTTTCCGCTTTGGTGTCTCCACCCAATCCATCTGAAGCACATCGGCGTGCCCTTGTCATTGGTGTCGATGGACTAGATGGTGAGGAGTTTGATTCGGCACATACACCAAACATTGAGCAGCTTCAAAGTGGCGGAATTTGGACGAGAGATGCTCGAATACAACATACAGGTGCGACCTATTCTGGTCCTGGCTGGACATCGATTCTTACCGGTGTTGAGGTCGAGAAGCACAATGTGACCCAAAACGGGGGCTACGATGGTCGAAATACCGATTACCCCAGCTTTCTTTCTGTCCTTCGTCAGGCTGGTTTTCAGACTGCAGCTGCAATACAATGGACGGATATATTCGATATTCTTGAAACGGATGCATTGGATGCATCCTTTGGCGGAAATCAGCAGGAGGTCAGTGAATGGCTGGCGGCACACATTGGGAGTTCTGACACAGATGTACACTTCGTGCACTTGGACGATGTGGATGGGGCAGGGCATGCCTCAGGATTCTTTTCCGGGTCCACCACCTACTTGGCGGCCATCGAAACTGTCGACACGGACATTGGTGTGATTCTAGATGGGATTTTAAATGGTCCCAATGTGGTCAATGAAGAGTGGCTGATCATACTCACCTCTGATCACGGGGGTGATACGGCAGGCACACACGGAACGGTGGGTTTAGATTATCAGATCATTCCATTAATTGTTGCTGGTGCACAGCTTCCAAAGACAATGCTTCCGTCAGGAATTGGAAATCACATGGATGTGCATGCCACTCTGCTTGATTTTTTTGGTGTCGCCCTTGTTAATGACGATCTTGATGGACACTCTTGGCTCAATCCGCCTGAATATCTGTGTAATGATGGCCTCGATAACGATTTTGATGGGCTAACAGATTGCGCAGACACGGATTGTAATTTTGAGCTTCTGTGCTACGAATGTCCAGCCATTGAACTTGGAGATTCGCTTGGTACAGCTGTTGTCAGCGCCTTCACACCCACCATTAATCACAGTGCTGGAAGTTGTGGCGGTGACTCAGGTGCGGATGAGTCCTTTTCTTGGCGAGCGCCTTTCGAAGGGACATTTGTATTTGATACAATGGACTGGTACCGTGATACTGTGCTTTATGTTCATGATGAGTCTTGCGACGGCCTAGAGTTGGCTTGCAACGATGAACCGTCAACTTCAGAACGCTCCGTTGTTAGTGTGTCACTTGCTCAGTATCAGAACATCGCAATTACGGTTGACAGCAATGGCAGTGATTCTCGTCCCACGGGCTTGTCAATCTATCCCCAAAGCAATCCTTGTGTGAATACCCCCTTGTCTGTTTCAAGCTGGCAAGAAGCGTTCATTCATGATGACTTTGCATGGTCTGGCAGTTGTGTGCCTGCCATATCACCTGTTTGGTGGTCTTGGACAGCACCATCAAGTGGGCTTTATCAATTCAATACGAACAACAGTGATTTTGATACGGTGCTCTATGTTTTGGAGGATTGTGATGGCGTTGAATTGCTGTGTAATGACGACAATGGAAGCTTGTATGCTGGCGGAACAGTGAGCCTATTGGCGGGACAGACTGTGGTGATTGGGGTTGGTTCTTTTGCGGGAAGAGCCTTGAGTGGTACTGTTGGTATTCAAATTGAATAGCAGCCATGGCGTGAGCTGGGTTTTGAAACAAGTGATTCCGCTTATCAGCAATGTGTTCTCTGTAATGTGCAAGGAATCAAATGGTTCTTTGTGTTTCATGCATAGGATGAAGTTTCCAAATTTGAAAAGGAGACAAGCTCGCTTTGGATGTGTGCGGCTTCGACAGACGACGAAGATGTGCGTTCAATAATCGCTCAATACTGTGTAAGCGTTCCCAAAGCAGTTCAGCTGTAATCCTGCTTGAACACAAATGTTGGCCCTAGGGCAACCGCCGACACGGCGAGGTAAAAGCCACCCAAAACCGGGGCGGGCATGAACTCGAACAATTGATCGCCCACCATGGAGAATAATTACAACAAGGTCGCTCGAATGAATGCATACTCGGTATCTCTCAATGGGACTTCAATTGGCAGAAGTCCTATTGTTTTGAAGAGCTCATTCGGGTGTCAGCAGGCGATGTCATGCGTGTTGCCGGCGAGCTTACGACCGTTGGTTTGTCCGACGCATTGGTTTGGGGAAATGGGACAGAGGATGAGATGTGTTTGGGAACCGACTTCATTACTCTTGTCGATTAGAGCGTTGGGTTTGGACTTTAAGTCGTCGATTGATTGTCAACGCCATCAATGCGGATTCATTCTCTGAATATCAATCATGATTGGGTGGTTTAAATACTGATAGAAGTCAAGTGATTGACTCAGTGATACCGAGGGTGGTCTAAGGCCGTTCCACACCCAGCATGGTGAAGGCGAAATACTCTAGCATCTCTTCGACTTCACCGTATTCTTCTTCGGTGACGGACACATCGGTTAAGCTCGGCAAATGCTTGGCAAAGTAGATGTGGTTATTGGCCATCTCGAACAGATTGCTTGCCAGCGTATGCGGGTATTGAAAGTCTGGTTGTACAGCTGAGATTTCTTTGGACACCTTTTCGACAAAGTGCTTGTAGTTCAGAAATAGGCCCTCTTTATTTTCATCATCGACTGCTTTAGTGTGGTAGGTTTTGGCACCCTCAGCAATTATGATCCTGTGAAGCACGCTTTCATTGACATACTGAATGGACGGATTTTCTTTGGATGCGAAACAAAGGGTCGAAATGATGATTTTTAACCGTTGTTTGGGGTCTTAAACCTGCTTGGTGTTGATGTCGATGAGGTAGTTGACCCACTGCCAAAACCAAGACACCAAGTACAGTAAAAGCATGTGTTTGTTTTCAAAATAGCGATACACCGATGACTCGGTGGATTGCATACGGTGGGCCAGTTTCTTGAAAGTAAAAGCTTCAAATCCAACTTCATCAATAAGCAATATGCTGTGTTTGATTATATTTTTACCTAGAACAGTTCCTTGTGGATCTCGTAAGTAAAGTCTTTCATTAAGGATGATTTTGACGCCTACCATAACCAACATCTCTGACGCAACAGCGATTCAAGTAATGTGAGAGATAAAATTTGGCAAATTGCACATTGCATTCTGTTCAAATGGTGATATTGGGTTGGCTGATAGTAATACTATTACAAGTTGTAGGAGTGCAAATTGTCTGATTATCTAAAAAGTCTAAGGTATGATCTACCCGCAGCCATTATCGTTTTTTTGGTTGCTGTTCCATTATGTTTGGGGATTGCCCTAGCATCTCTTCCGCCGGAGATGCAGTCTGAGTACCTATTTTCTGGCATTATCGCTGGAATTGTGGGTGGAATTGTTGTAGGGATGCTCTCTGGTTCTCAGCTTGGCGTTAGTGGCCCTGCAGCTGGACTAGCAGTAATCGTATTAAATTCCATTACAACCCTTGAAGAAATCCATCACATTGAAGGTACAGTTGCTGGAATTGGTTTTAAATACTTTCTCGTTGCGGTTGTGATTGGAGGTGCCTTTCAGCTTCTTCTTGGCTTTGCCAAGGCTGGTGTCATTGGGTACTTTTTCCCAAGCTCAGTCATTAAGGGCATGTTGGCTGGGATTGGAATTGTTATCTTCTACAAGCAAGTTCCAATCGCCTTTGGCGCTAAAGGTGGAACAGCTTTGATTGAAAGCATAAGCAATGCTTCCTCTGGGACGACGATCATCACGGTTCTGTCCTTGGCCATTTTGATTTTGTGGGAACAGGCATTCATGAAGAAGATCAAAGTCTTCCAGTTGCTGCAGGGACCCTTAGTTGTTGTCGCTCTTGGGGTCTTCCTAGGAACTGTATTTACTCTAACAGACGGCACCAATGGTTCCATACAGCAATTTGTTAGCATTCCGACACCAGCTAGTCTCTCTGAGTTTATCGGGCAGTTTACCATTCCTAGTTTCAGTAGTCCAAGTTTAGTCGACGGTTGGATAAGTGACAAGGAGATCTGGCTAACTGCATTACAAGACAAGTATGTATGGCAAACCGGTTTGACCATCGCCATCGTGGCCAGTTTGGAAACATTGCTTTGTCTAGACGCCACCGATAAACTGGATCCGTTCAAACGCGTTGCCCCTCCAAACCAAGAGCTCAAGGCACAAGGGGTGGGTAATATGGTTGCTGGATTGCTTGGAGGGCTTCCTGTTACACAAGTTATTGTTCGTTCATCCACCAATATTCAGTCTGGTGGTCGAACCAAAGTGTCAGCCATCGTGCATGGCATAATCATGCTTGCATGTGCCATAGCCGTTCCAGCATTGTTGAATAAGATACCATTGGCCAGTTTGGCTGCAATCCTCTTTTTGGTTGGATACAAACTGGCCAGGCCCTCATTGTTTAAAACCATGCTCAGCCAAGGCCGTACCAGCTTTATTCCGTTTGTCACAACGATTGCGGGTATTGTCTTCATTGATCTGCTCTTTGGAATCGGGCTGGGAATGGTGGTTGCATTTCTTTTCATTCTTTACAACAATTACAAAAAGCCCTTCCTATTCGACTCTTCCAAGCACTTTCAAGATGGTAGAATCCACCTCGAACTTGCCGAAGATGTCACCTTTATCAACAAAGCCAGCATTCAGCGCACCCTCAATGAGCTGCCTGATGGCTCCAAAGTGGTCATCGATGCATCGAAGACCATCAATATGGACCTCGATGTCTGTGAGATCATCCAAGAGTTTATTGAAGGGGCGCCTCACCGAAACATTGAAGCTGAGGTCATCGACCTGAGCTCACCTGGGGTAAAAAACCAGTTTAATCTCTTGCAGGCCGCACTAAAAACCAACCCACAGGAAAGCGCCTAAAGCGACACTGCTGATACTCAGTAATAGGCAAACCCATTACTTTGCATCCAACTGAAACCAGATCAACTGGGACGATGCAAAGTGGTGGTTCCGCCTTTTTTTGAATTACGGGACTTTCTCATGTCTTTTAGAGCGGTATTTTTCCAATATTCGAGACTGTAATTTCGTAAACAGCACATGCATTGTTTGTTGGCGTCAATGTGATCTGAGATGGTTTGTAATGTCGGTAAAGGTCTAAGAACTCTTTTGAGAATCATTATCAATGTGTTTGGGTCATGTGTTGAGAAGATAAAGGTGAGATTTGGAGGATTTTTGTTTGTGCCCTTTATAATTGGCGTTACGGGTGGGTGTTGTGATGGAAAACCAAGCCTATGAAAGACAAGATTTACGAAATTGAGCGAGAAGCTTCGAGACAAAAGCAGAGAACTTATGTCGATCCCGTATCTGGTTATTCGGTTTTCACATCCTATGGCTTGAGTAAAAGAGCAGATTGTTGTGGGTGCGGTTGTCGCCATTGCCCATTTGGTCATCGAGAAGTGCCTTCTGAGCGTCGCATGGAGCTTCGGCAATCGCCTTGGATTGAAGACGCACCAAGTGCATCAACTGAGTTTGATGTGGTCTCTTGGAGTGGTGGTAAAGACAGCTTTCTTGCCCTTAGACGGCTTCAAAGTGAAGGTCATGGGTCCTTGATGTTGATGACCACCTTTGATGGTCGCACTGAAAAAGTGGCCCATCAAGAAGTCACTTTGTCCATGATCCGCAAACAAGCGCGTGCACTAAAGTTGCCGTTGCTCTTGATACCGTTGTATTCAGAATTTCCATACCTGACGAGAATTGAACATGGCTTGGAGGTTCTCTCACAAAATCACAGCATCCGCCAGTTGGTGTTTGGAGATTTACACCTTGAACACATCCGTTCTTGGCGTGAACAAGAACTTCAACCCTTGATGCTCAAATATGAATTTGTGCTTCAGTTTCCGTTGTGGAATGCAAATTATCTGGATTTACTCAATGATTTGCGTAAGTCCAAGCAGGAATGTCGCATCACTGCCATTGCCCATGAAGGTTGCCGTGAAGCCATTCAACTTGGAGATATTTTTGATGACACCCTTTTTAGAAAGTTGCCTTCTGGAGTAGATCAATTTGGTGAAAATGGTGAGTTTCACACTTATGTGTCCCTGTCAGGCGAGCTCGCCACAGATTAAGACTTTCAGTCTGTGTTAAGGTGGTCTTTATCAAACTTCGTTGGTGCCGTTTAATGTCAACATTCGTTACTTTTCGAGGACTGCCATCGTTGACTTAATCGGCCTTGTTTTTCTCATCCTGCTCGGGAAAGACCACTGATGCCATGACACCTAAGGTGAGGAATACCAGAACCACGGCCATGCTCATATTTGGGGTGATGTGGACTGGGGTGTAACCCGCAAAGACTTCATAAGCGTGAAGGAACATTTTTAGTGAGATAAAAAAGAGCACAAAGACAACAGCCTTTTCAAGGTGCACAAGATATTTGGTCAGCACCACAAGCACAAAATACAGTGAACGGAGTCCAAGAATGGCGAATATCATTGAAGAGTAGACCAGAAGGGGCTCTCTGGTCACGGCAATAACAGCGGGTACGGAGTCGACCGCAAAGAGAATGTCCGAGCCTTCAATCACCAGCAAACACACAAATGCGGGTGTCATCCAGCGGGATACCCTTTCATCTACAGTGATGGAAGAGTCTTTTGCTGCTAGTTCGTCGGCTTCCTTTCGATTGATGAAAAATCGTTTGCCGAAAAGGCTTGGAAAAATGGGGTAGAAGCGCTGAAAAAAATTCACCAACCACATATTTTCATAATTTACTTCTTCAGCTTCGTCGTCTGCATTGTCATTGAGCATCATGAAAGCCGCATAAGCCACCATTATTCCAAAAATGATCTCAGCGTATCCACTGAACATCATCAGTAAGGAGCCGAGGCCTACAAAAACGGCTCTAAAGATGATGGCACCCAAGATCCCATAATACAAGATGCGGTGCTGAAGCACATCCTTGATGTTGAAGTACTTGAAGATGGCAATGAAGACCATCAGGTTATCGACACTCAGGGTCTTTTCTAGGACATAACCCGTCAGATAAAGGCTGGCGTAGTCTGGACCATGTTCCCAATATACCCACCCATAAAATGCAAGTGAAAGGGCTATCCAGAACAGAGACCACAGTACTGACCCCTTAAAGGTAATTTGCGTGGCATTCCGATGCTGAAGGAGATCGATGATTAACGACAATACAAAGGTGAAGACAAAGATGGCCACCGTTTCAGCTGGCCAACCAAGCGGTATAAGTTCGGAAAATGTGGTTGTTGTGGTTTCAAGATTTTGCAGTGCAGCACCGCCATCTGCGGCCACAGACAAGCTGGATAGTGCAGTAAGAGTCATGCCTCTTGAACCTCTAGATCAACATTTGGAGCCGTAATATACTGTGCTTTGGGTTGTTCGTCAGGTGGTGTCCCTTTATTTTTTATAATTTGATGGATAATTTTAATGTCCTCACCATCTTCTCAGTGATAAGGGATGTGTCGGATGGACTTTGCGCAGTAAGAGGGCTGAACAACCATGAGCAAAAATGAATTTACAAGCCTCGAAACTGACATTCGCCGTTACATCTCTGCTCATTTGTCTGGCAAAGGCGAAAGACTAGAGAGGCTAGAAATTTTAATTGAAGAGCTCAAAACAGATATTTTAATCGAGCGGCTTCAAAAACTTCATGGTGTATTGGTCGAGCTGTATGAAGGCTGTTTGTCGTGGTCCATTACACTGGATTATGTGCCTGAATTGGCCATGCTCGAACTTTGGGGTATTGAGATACATTGTTCAGATCGTACTGACTCTTGGTCTGCACACTGGTTTGATAAATCCTTGGGGGAAGCAAGATTGGGGCTTTGGGCGGACGAGATAACTGGGACCGAACAAAAGACGCCCACAGGATTTGACGCACATGGATTTTGGCGTTGGGCCAAATCTGTGTTGTCGTTCTTCGACGCAGAAGTTCACCGTTTGGCACTTCTCGCTGACTCTTCAGAGGGCGTAAGTACTTTCACGGTAGAGCAAACGCCGATAGGCTTGAAACTGACCGCCGAACCGATTTAGTCCATCTGTCCGCATGGACTCAGCATGATTCAGAATGTAATGTTCGTATGCCTCTCGGTCACTGAGTTGATAGTGAATCGTCCACAATTGTACCGGGTTGTGGTTTTCTTCGTCTAGGTTTTGACGGCTGTACCACTGAGCTGAGTTAAAGCCTTCAAACTTCAGCATTTCTTGGATGTGATTTGTGAGCCAGTCTGAAAAATGTGCGACGATGCTGTCATTCACTTCTAAATTAACTTCATAAATCAGGCTCATGGTACACTCACTGCTGGATGTGTTTTTGGCATTCTGTTCATTATAAAGTCGGATATTGTGTCATCAATTTCAAATCATTTGGAAGATTGCCACCGTGAAGGTGCATGACAATGACCATGACTACTGGGCGTCAGGCATTTGATCCGGGTGCGCCCGTTGAAATGATTCAAGTGCCATGCAATTGGATTCGACGCTCGTAAGTCTTGGATAACGGCTCATATCACACTTGAACCGTCTTGCATTGTAAAGTTGGGGCACCAGACAAAGGTCAGCGATGCTAGGCGAGGCCCCCACCAGATATCGACTCGTATGGCTAGCCGTAAGCTCTTCGAGTGCCATTAGGCCTTTGTCAATCACTTGTCGACCCCAGATGAGTTTGTCTTGTCCCATGGCTTCGATTGCTTGCAGCACCGAAAGGTTTTGTAAGGGTTGAATGCCCGCATTGATTATTTCAGCGTAGCTCCTGGCTCTTGCGCGCTCGGTAATTGAGTCGGGCATCAATTTTACCCCTTTAGGGTACTGTTCATTTAAGTATTCGATAATGGCGATCGATTGCGTGATGGTTGTTCCATCGATAAGTTCAAGTGTTGGCACCTGTGCCATGGGATTGTGCGCAGTATAATCCCTTAGGTGTTGCTCACCGCCTTTACTAACGAGATGAACAGGTACATAAGTATAAGGCAATGCTTTGATCTCGAGAGCGATGCGCACTCGCCATGAGCATGAAGAACGCCAGTAGCTGTAGAGCTTCATTTGGCAACAACACGCTGGCTTATTGTCCCAAACAGATTGTGCCCATCAGGTTTTGACATCGATATTTCTACGGTATCTCCGACTTGCATGTACGGGGTTTTAAACTCGCCAGTGGCGATTTTTTCGAGCATTCGTTTTTCGCTGAGACAAGAAGAGCCGCGGCTTGTGTCTTCATTAGAAATGGTGCCAGAGCCGACAATGGTGCCAGCTGTAAATGCCCGAGAGGTGCAAATGTGGGCGATGATGTCACGAAAAGAAAAGTGCATTTCTGGTCCTGCTTCTACATCACCGAAAACCGTTCCGTTGTAGATGGTTTTCATGTTGAGATGTACACGGCCTGCATCCCAGTATTCGCCAAGTTCATCAAGAGTCAATGCAAATGGAGAAAAGGCTGTGGCAGGTTTTGATGTAAAGAAGCCAAAGCCTTTGGCCAGTTCTGGGGGGATCCTATTTCTTAGAGTCACATCATTGCAAAGGAGCACCAAGCGAACATACCGATCAACCTCCTCGGCTTTGGTCCCTTGTGGTATGTCATCCAAAATGACACAGATTTCTGACTCAAAGTCAAGACCCCAACTGGCATCGACCAATGGAATGTCCTCTGTCGGGCCCAAAAGGTGGCCTGAACCGCCTTGATA
>JAYYJC010000277.1:0-12019 GCA_036146655.1 Myxococcota bacterium
TACCAACGGATCCGTTTTGAGTGTGGCAGGGGGTTCTGCATTACGGGCTTTTCGAACCAAGACAATGTGATTTATGTACGCAGAACCATCTATCCATTCATAGGCTCGAGGAAGAGGCGCATGCAATGCGTGGGTATTCACAGCTTCTCCAATCTGGGGATTGGTGTTGAGTTGTGCATAGATCGCTTCCAGATGGGGCGACACTTCAGACCAGTTGTCGAGCGCAAACTGAAGATTGGGAACCGTCTCACCAGCTGCAAGGTAGCGTTGATTGTCTGAACTGACAACAATCAATTTACCGTCTCTGTGTTGGGTTCTTAATGTTGCTAATTTCATTGTGCCTCCCAAAAGGAAAGTTGTTTTATAACACCTTGTTCGTTGAACGGATTCTGAAATCAGTTGTACAGTCGATTGCGTTCTTTCAAATCTCGATTATTGAAGGGTTACAGATGCATCAATAAAAGCGAATTGTCAATCTTCACACCTGTGATAATGGGGATTCAAGGGAGAATATTCCTTCGAGATTTCGGCCCAATACTCTTGCGGTGCTGTGCTCAGAATATAGAAATTTTTGGTTCTTTCAATACGCAGATTTGAACGGCTCTTTACTGAATCCTCAGGGTGATTGATCAGATGAAACAACCTGAAGACTGTATTTTGCTCTTTCTTCGCCATCCACTATGATGACCCCATTGTAGTCGCCGACCTCACTAAGTGTGATCTCGGTTTGAAAACCACCTGGCAATAAGGCCATGGTACACATTCTATCAGTGGCAACGGTGGTAGAATAGCGGTGTGAGATTTCGAAAGCCTCAATGTGATGCGTGGGTTCTGATTGTGACCAACATCCATTTCGATACAGTGTTCTGAATTGAATAATTACCGGTGTTTCCGATTTGACCTGAGACGGAATGGGGTCCAAGATGCCGTCTGTTAATAATTGTTCCGTCTGCTGACGGCCGGCTAACGGGGGTGGTTCTTTAGAGCTTGTTTCTGAGTCTGAATCCATAACTGCATCAACATCCACATCCGTTTCTGTTTCTTGTTCTATCTCCTCAGTTGCAGTCACTGCTTGTGCTTCGGTTGGGGCTGGGGGTTTCTTTGCGGGGCAAGCCCAAAGAAGCAGACTAATCATGACACAAGTTCTCTTTGAAAGGCAATTGAAGTGTGTGAAGTTGGGTAGCATCCCAAGACACTGTGATGTCTGTTGGATGGATTATATAATGATACCATAAACCGACTGCTTAGAATGCGACCGTCGAAGCATTGGTTGATGACTCAATGTCTATTTCTGATTTTCAGATTGGCCCAGACAATTCGGTTTGCTGTTCAAAATAATTGAGGTCTGGGTCAGATATGTTGTAAAGACTCCACCGGACATTTTCCTAAAGCGGGCATTTTAGTCATTGAACGATGAGCGTAGATTCTATTTTTTCACAATTGGAAAAGACCTTGATCATCAATAGTACATGGTCAAAGGATGAGAATTTATTCAATTGACTTCATGCGCTCTGTTCTGGATGCAGCAAGGCTAATCCGAAACCAGTCCGTGGTTGCTATCATTTCGTCAACCACAATCCAGTTGGGTAGTTGATATTTAAAAACGGTGCCTGGCAAGTGGAAAGAGACAGCATAAAAGCGTTGAAAGTGCGTCATCAACTTGTTGTCCAAACGGCTTGGGGGACCGAGCGTTGAGCGGTGAACGAGAATATCGGGTCGAAGGGCGGGTATCAAAACGGCCAAGACATCGCCGTCGTCTCCTGGTGGTGCACTGAGCATGATCATGCTGTCTTTTGGCAGTTCATTTATGACCTTGCGGCCAGGTCCTTTGAGCAACCAGTTGGCCATATTTCTGCGGCGGATTTCCTGTGCACCAGGGGGCAAACGCCATTGTCTAAACCACTGAAAAACATCTCTGTGTGGGAGATTGCCAGTGCAATATGCTTCATCCCGTGTGGCAAGTGCAAATGTCGGGCTGCTACATGCCAGTTGACGAACTGAAGGTATATCAGTGTGCGTATAGAGTAGACAACCAAGGCTAAGCCATCCCAGCAAAAGGACAGAAACCACCTTATTTGGTGAAAAGGTACTGATGGCCAATCCACCCAGCAGCGTCAGCGCCGGTATCATAGGCGCAGCATAAAAATCCTGTGCTTTGGCGGCGCTGTTTAAAATAAACCATGCGCCAACGGGAGAAGCAAGGACGAGGAGCCATTTTGGGTATTTCCGTAAAATCCAAAGGGCAGGCAGAATTCCAATGATACACAGGACGGCCTGGTGGTCTTGCATCAGTGACTCTGATAGTGCTTCCCAATACCGTGCCGACATTGCGTTTAATTCTTCGGTTGGCTGGACAGCGGACGGAAAGCCATCTTCAAATCCGGCCTCGGCCATGACATATTTTTCTGTGTGATCCTGAATCCATTGCTTGTCTAGAACTGCATAGCCTGTTGCCCCTGCCAAAACAAGGCCGATTGGATGCTTCCATCCACTTCGACTGTTCAGTTGCCACAGTGACAATAGTATGGCTGCAACAACGGGACCTGTCAAAGCAGCTAAGCAGGTGAGTGCATCTCCAACTGACTCTCCCCATCTCGCTGAAAGTGCAATCAATGCCCCAGCAAGAACCGACCATCCCCAGTTTTTTCCATCTTCAGCTCGAACCAATGCCCAAAGGGCTAGACAAACCCCTGTCATATTGCCCAAAGCAGGGATTCCAATTCGCATCCCTTGATAGCACACTGGCAAAACCGAAAAAAGAATTGCTGCATAGAGGCCAACCGTTCTGCTGTGTACTCTGCGTCCGATGTCGCAGATGCAGCACACAGCAATGACGAGTTGAAGCCAGGCCCCCAAGCGGATCGTCCACAATGAAGGCCCAAATATGGCTGGGATGATGCTTGAAACAACAAATGATATGGGTGCGGTTGTTTTATAGCTTCGTAGGTTCTCATAAGGGTTATGATGCATTGCATCATAGACTTCCGTTGGACCGATCCCTGACCATGTGTTTGGCACCAGTTCAAATACCGGTAGGCCATATGACCATTGTTCGCCTCTCATTACAAATGGGTATTTGACGATAATTTCATCGTAATCATGAAATGTTTTGACTGGCGCAGGTGCTCGCCAAACTTGTCCTGCTCCCAAGAACAAATGTGTCAAGCAAAGAATAACGAGTACTGTGATGGATTTTCGAACGGAGATAATAGACCTTTCTTTTGCGATGAATCAGTTCTTTATGGACCTAACCCTTTAAATGAGTGCCCGATTGAGCAATATCATGATAAGTAGCGCCGTGAATGCTTTCAATGCAGGAGATCAAAAAAATGCCAGTGCTTGCGGTGATGACCTCTGGAGGAGATGCCCCAGGGATGAATGCGGCCATCGTGGCCATAACCAAAACAGCCATAGCCAGCGGCTGGCGTGTTCAAGGCGTTGAGGATGGCTACAATGGTCTTATCGATGGCCAGTTTGTCGAACTGACGCCATCTGTAGTGGATGACTTGGCCCGAGAAGGGGGTACTTTTTTGCGTTCCGCACGGTCAAAAAGATTCATGACCAAAGAAGGCAGGGCACAAGCTGCTCGTCAACTTGAAGGCGTTGAGGTTCTTGTCGTCATAGGCGGAAATGGTTCTCTCACGGGTGCACTTATTCTCAGTCAAGAGCACAATATTCGTGTTGTCGGAGTCCCTGCCAGCATTGACAATGATTTGGCATGTACAAGTACATCAATCGGTGTTGATACGGCTTTAAACACCATCGTAGAGGCATGTGATCGAATTAGTGACACTGCACGCTCACATCGTCGTGCTTTTATTGTTGAGGTTATGGGCCGTGAGTGCGGTTATTTGGCCATGGCATCCTCAATCGCATGTTCTGCGGAAGCGGTTTTATTTCGTGAACAGGGTAAAACAGAAAGTCAATTGATCAGTGAGTTGAGGCAAGTGATCAGGCGATCTTATTCTGCAAGTCGAAATAAAAAGCGGGTGTTGATCATTAAGGCCGAAGGCGTTGAGGTGTCAACGGCTTCCCTTGCAGCTAAGCTTGAGGAAACCATGCAGGAAGATGCGGGTGGAGCCACACTTCGTTACACAATCCTCGGGCATGTTGTTCGAGGAGGCCGTCCCAGTTACAGTGACCGGCTGATCGGTTCTCGATTGGGGTATACTGCTGCATGGGCTGCCATGAATGGTGAGAGTCAAAAGATGGTGGGTTGGCGCGCAGACGAAGAGGGTGGCCAGAAGACCGATGACCCTCGGGTTCAACTTTTCGAACTTCCTTTTGTCTTGTCTGAAACAACCCGTCTGCTCGATGGGACTCATCCCACCACTCAAGCACGGTTGAAAATGATTTCAGCCGTTCAAGGGGTCTTGCCTCTTTAAGGGGCCACTAATTCACCCGTCAGTCTATCCATTTCGATTTGAGCCAGTTGGTAATCCGCCAATGCCTTTTCTAATTGACTTTTTGCTTCGTCAACAGCGTTAGCACTGTTCAACACATCCTTTTCAATTGCTCTACCTGCGTCTCGAAGTGCTCTGTCAGCCTGTAATGTGGACTCTGCAACCTTCAGATTGGCCTCTGCAAGTTCGATTTTAATTAAGCTCGCTTTTAAAATTCGGTGTTGGGCACTGACTTGCTGCTGGAGGCTTTGTTTTTGACTTTGGAGATCTATTTTAGCCGTTTCCAAATTGGCAATTCTTTGTCCAAGCTCGCCTTTGCTCGCCAATCTTCTTGCAGGGACGCTTAAGTTAAGGCCAATAAAACTGCTGGGAAGGCTTGCATCAAGCATCTCATTGATGGCATCCGAAAGCTCTTCCTCCCAACCATTGAGGCCATACTGCGCATTGGCAGAAAGAGTTGGTAGACGCTTGTTTCGGGCAAGCCGAAGTTGATCTTGCGCCTCTTCGACAGCATATTCAGCCTGTCGCAGTAAGGGGCTTTGGCGATCAGCATTTTGCTGAGCGCTTGCAAGTGTCATCTCAATTGCACTTGGGGCATTGGGTGTGGAACTAAGTTGAACATCTGTACCAAGTCCTTTGCCGATGATTAGGCTTAAGCTGTCGAGTGAGGTGAAGAAAGCCTGCTCAGCATCGGCTGCAGCCGACATAGAAGAGCGCCGAGCAGCTTCTACGCGATCTGCCTCAACAGGTGCTAAGTTTCCTTCCTCAACCTGTGCTGCGACCACGCGAGCCTCTTCTTCTGCAATACGAATGGATTCTGTGGCGATGGATAAGAGTTGATATTGATAATGGGCGGACCAATACGCACTGGCCACATCAGCTAAGATTTGTTGTTGAGTGCTCTGGAGAGACAGCCGAGCAATCTCAACCGACCGCTCTGCGCTGGTAACGCCTTGTCGATTGTTTTTTAGCCCAAAACCATCCAATAAATTGTGCGAAATGTTGAGAGACAGCCTTGTGTCATAGGGATTGATTTGTTGATCATCGATTTGAACATCTTCTAAGGTATACCGAGACTTATTTTGACTGGTGGTCCAGTCAAGGCTGATGCTACCGCCCGTTGGCAATGTAAAACTTGAACCAACTGCCCAAGTCGGTCCAAAAAACTCCGTATTGACAATTCCAAAACCAGCAAAGAATTGCTGTTGGGTTGAAAAGTTACGGCCTGCAGAAGCAGTTAAATTGGGGTCAAAGATGGCTTTTGCACTTAGCACTTGCGATTCTGTGGACTCCAGTTCGTAGTTGACTCTTTGGAGCTGTGGATTGTATTTCATGGCCAAGTCCACTGCTTCTTCAATGCTTAATGGCGCAGCAAATGCCTGTGAGAATATGGCGAAAATCATTTGGCCTCCGTTGGATGCTTCGTGCCAATCACCCAACCAATTCGGGCTGACGCACTCTGCCGCATGTCATCCAAAATAGAATAAAGCAGGGGAACATAAAAGAGTGTCAATACGGTACCAGCTGCCAAACCACCTGCGACCACTTTTCCCATGGGCGCATAGGGTATTCCAAACAGAGCAGACTCTCCGAATGCCATGGGCATTAATCCAATAATGGTAGTGATGGCAGTCATTAAAATGGGCCGCAGCCGGCGGGCACCTGCGTTGATAAGGGCTTCAGAACGAGACATGCCTTCATTGCGAAGGCTGGTGACAAGTTCAATCATAACAATCCCATTGTTCACGACCACGCCGACCAAAATAATTAGACCAATAACGCCCATTGCATCAAAGTCAGCTCCGCCTAAGTAAAGCACCCAATACGCACCTATACATGCCATGGGAATGGCAGTGATGATTGACATCGGAAGCAAAAGGGACTCGAAGAGCGCACTCATAATCAAAAACACCAGTACAACACTCAAAAAAAGTGCGAGCATCATGGTTTCTAGATCTTCAGAATCTTCTGGATCAAATGGCGGTTCAAAGCCGTAGCCTGTTGGAAATTCAAAGTTTTCAAGCTGTGAATTGATGGCCTGTCGCACATCTTGAAGTTCCGCTTCTGGCTTTGTACTGATGGTAATGGGGAAAGCCGTTTGTCGGTTGTATCGGCGTATAGACTCAATGCTGGGAGCGCTTTGAACGGTCACAAGATTTTCAAGTGGAACAACGGTTTGCGCAGTTCGGCTGTACACTGGAAATTGAAGGATTCTCTCAAGATTTGCTCGGTCAGAGTATCTGAATCTGGCCGTGACAGGAACATCCTGATCATCAATGACCTGCTCTGGTAAGCGATTACTTCCAAGCACAGTTGCCACTGTATAGCCCACGGTTGAGGCAGAAATTCCATAGCGTGAGCAAGCATCTCTATCGACAATGAGTTGCAACTCAGGTAAAGCGCCGTCACTTGCGCCCACATTCGCACTGAGTACACCCTCTGCATTTTCAAGAATAGGGGTCAACAGGCCAGCAATCTTGGACAACTCACCAGTGTTTTCACCTCTCAGTTGAACTGTGAAAGTGTTTGTATCGTCGTCTTCATTGTATCCAAGGTAAACCCGAGAACCCGTAATTTCAGGAAGGCTTGCTTCAGCAGCTTCGGTGATCTCCTCAAAGGGCATGGTCCGTTCTTTTTCAGGTGCAAAATACAGGGTAGTTGAGCCGGTTGATGATGTACTTCCCAATCGGGTTCGATAGGTTTTTACACCCCATTCTTCTTTATTTTCTTCCACATACGCTTCGATGGTGTCTACGATCTCAACGCGATCATAGTATCCATGCTGTGGTGGAATGTCATAACGAATGGTGAATGAGTCAATAGAGCCGCCTTCACCTTCTGGGTTGCAGCCAACGGATTGGCCTGGAAGCAGATAAGTGAGGGCAAGTATACCAATCATGACCATATTCGCATCTGCTTTTCGCCTTAATGTCCATGCCAAAATTCGTCGGTATCGAATAACCATCCATGAAATCCACTTGGGTTCCGAGAGCGGTTTGTCTGCTTTTAACAATGTGGTGGTAAGCGGTGTAAAAGCCAGTGCCACAACGAGAGATGCGATGAGTGCAAATATAATCGGCAATCCCAGTTCTTCTAGAAAAACAGAGACTTCAGAGTTCTGATTCAGAACAATCACAGGTCCAAAAACAGCGATGGAGGTGAGGGTAGAGAGCGCAATCGGCAATGCCACCTCTGAAGCACCTTCAATTGCGGACTCAACAACGCCTGCACCCGACACTCTCTTTGAATAAATAGACTCCACAACCACAATGGCATTGTCAACCACCATCCCAACCGCAACCATAAGCCCCATAAGACTCAGCATATTCAGGGAAAGCCCACTGATGTACATGACCGATACACTGATCATTAAGGAAAATGGAATGCAAGCGGCGATAAGTAAAGTCAGTGGGATGTTGCGAACAAACAAAAAGAGAACGATGATCGCAAACAGGCCTCCGAATAATGCCGAGTCGGTCAGATTTTGGAGAGCGCCACCAATTTCTTCTCCCTGGTTGAAAAAAATAAATGTGCTGAACTCACCATAGCGTCCTGAGTCCTGCATCTCTTGTAGACTTTTGACGACCGCTTCAGCCGTATCAACTGTATTGGCGCTCGATTCTTTACGGATGGATATTCCAGCCCCTTCACCACCATTCATGCGATTAATATCTGCTGAACGCACAAGGCCGTAATCAATGTCAGCCACAGCATCTAGGCGGAGCCCATCTCGAACTGGAAATCCTGCAATGGGTTCTATTCCATTGTATTTTGAAAAGGACCTGAGAAAAGTGACTTTTCCATTTTCAATTACTCGGCCAGAAGGGAGTTGAAAATTGTCTGCCCGCATGCGATCAAGGATGCTGTAAACATCAAGACGGTTGGACATGAGTGCATCTCTTTGAAATCCAATGAATATCTCTTTGCTTTCGACCCCCCATGTATTGACACCACCAACGCCAGGGACTCTTTCAAGTCTTCGACCTATTCGGTCAAGTTGGTCGTAGGCCACCTTTGGATCTTTGTCAACACTGACGGCCAGATACATGACAGGTATGTCTGTAGAGGACCAATTCCAGATGTAATAATCTTCGACCTCTTCGGGCAGAGTGGTCATGGCTCTGTCCATTCGATCTGCAATTCCTGAATATGCGATGTCTTCCCGAATGGAGCGATGAAATTGCAACTGAAAGTTTGCGCCACCTGAGCGTGTCGACGACTCAATGTATTTCAGGCCTTCGAGGTCTGCGACTCTTTCTTCAACTGGAAGAATGATTTTTTCTTCAACTTCAATGGGCTGGGCGTTGACATAAGGGACATATACCCACAGATTGTTGTCCTCAAAGTTGGTCGGCAGCAGCGAAACGGTAATGCGACTGTAGGCAATGCTGCCTAATACGCACAACGCAATGAACAGCATAATCACTGTGACAGGCTTTCGTAGTGAAAATGCCGGAAGCCACCTCATGTGCGAACCTCAACCCATTCCGTGATTTTCATGTAGACCACAGGAATGATTCCCAATGTCAGAACGGTTGATGAGACCAAGCCAGCAATAATGGTAATGGCGAGTGGTTGTTGTATCTCTGCACCATCTCCAAAGCCAAAGGCAAGTGGAAGGAGCCCAAGAGCGGTGGTCGTTGTGGTGATCAAAATGGGGCGCAGTCGAAGAGATGCTGCCTGTGTAATGGCTTCGTATCGCTTTAGGCCATCTTGCCGAAGCCTGTTGATGGTATCTACCAAAACAATCGCATTGTTTACAACCACCCCAGCTAAAACGGTGACTCCGATTAGAACAATGACACTGAGGGGGATTTGAAGCGCATACAAAACAAAGGTAACTCCAACCACTGCCAGTGGAACACTGAAGAGAATAACAAATGGGTGCAAGAAGCTTTCAAAGGCCGATGCCATAATCACATACACCAAAAAAACCGCCAACAGCAGTGCGTATTGCATTGAGTTGAGGGATTTAGCCATTTCCTCTGATTGCCCTGCAATTTCCCAATCGACATCCCATGACAGCAAATCAAGTCCGGCCTTTATTTCTGCTGCCGCTGAAGACAGATCCAGACCCGCCGTGTTCGCCGTCAGAACAACAGCACGTTGTTGATCGACCCGCCTGATTTCTGACGGACCTTCGGCCATCTTGAATACTGCGACAGATTCAAGAGGAATTGGGGGATTAATCAATGGATTGATGTTGATTTTTCGGAGGCGATCAATCCGAAATCGATCATCTTCAATGAGTCGAACAGTGAGATCTATTCGTCGGTTGCCCTGACTGATCGATGTTGCTTTTGAACCTTGGATTTTATTGCGCAACTGCTGTGCCACCGCTTGGGTTGACAAACCAAAGTGATGAAGCCGATCTCGGTTGTATTGGATTTGTAGTTCAGGGTACCCGCTGCCCAAGGAACTCTGAACATCTGACAGGGAGGGCAATGATTGAAGCGTGGTCAAGGCAGTTTGATTGGCCTGTGTCAAGGTATCGAGTTCCGGTGCATAGATCTGAAGCTCTATGGGGGTCTGGAAGGAAAAAAGCGCTGGGCGTCTGAGTTGGCTTTCGAATTGCTCTGAATTTGGCTGTTCAAGGATTTGCCGACGCACCCGCTCCATAACCAAGCCTTCATTCTCAGCGCTTCGTGCATGGGGTTCAAGTCCAATTAGTAGGCGAATGGAGTGCTCACCAGCGCCAGGTCGGCCTATGTCTTCAGGGTCAGAGCCCAAAATGGAATACACATAGGAAATGTCTGGATCCCTTGCAAGTGCGGCTTCTAGGCTTCTGGTGCGTTCCGCTGTTCTTCCCAAAGGAGTGCCGATGGGAAGCGAGATGTCTGCTGAAAATCTACCTTGATGAACATCCGGTAGTAGGGATTGACCCAGTTGTGTACCCAATGCGCCAGAAAGGACCACCATGATTAATGAAATTCCCAACACTAGGCCTGAGCGCTTTAGCATGGGACCAATCCAAGTGCTGTAGCGGTTATCGACCTGAGCATACAGGTCTTGGAAGCGGTTGGCAACCCACATGGCTGTCATTGACATGATGGGCAGTATTTTTTGAAGAATCTTCCATCCAATCCACATCAAAAATAAAGTGGGTATCACAATTACCATTCTTGCAAAATCATAAATGAAGGTGACAAGACCTCTCAGCACCCCATAAGGAAGAAACAGCCATTTTCGCCATCCCTCAAGTATCTGCCAATCGTCCTTAAATTTTGAAACGCTTGTAAAGTTGTTTCGAATGGATGGAGGTTCAGAAATGGACGGTAGCGTTAAGTCGGTTGCTGCCAGCATCGGTACAAAGTACAGAGCCACTCCAAGAGAGGCCAAAAGGGAAAAGACAACTGAAAGCGATAGATCCCCAAAAATCTGTCCGGCCACACCCTCGACAAATGTAATGGGCAAAAAAACTGAAATAGTGGTCAGAGTTGATGAGATAACCGCCACACTGATTTGCTTCGTGCCTTCAGATGCGGCTGCCTTTCGACCAAGGCCTTTGTCTAACTGCACCTGTATGTTCTCGAGAACCACCACTGCGTTGTCCACCAGCATCCCGATCCCAAGGGCGAGTCCACCAAGTGACATCAAGTTGAGGCTGACATCCGCCAGATACATTGGAGCAAAAGTGACAAATATACTGAGCGGAATGGCTGTACCAATAATAAGCGTTGCTCTGAAGTTTCGAAGAAATAAAAAGAGCACCACAATGGCGAGAATCGCACCTAGGAATGCTGTTGAGCGAAGGTTGCTAAGCGCAGACTCAATAAATTGAGCTTGGTCGTCTAACAAAACCAATTGCATGTGTGACGGCAGTTTTGCGGTGAGATCATCCTCTGTGTGTCCTGCATTCGACAACCCAAGTGCTTCTTTAAGCTGATTGGCCACTTGTACAATATTGGCATCAGCAGCTTTGTAGATTTCCAGTTCAACGGCCTCTTGACCGTTGACCCGTCCGTATATGCTGCGCTCTTGATATGCATTGTCAAGTTCAGCGACTTCGGTAAGGCGAACTTCAATTCCATCTTCACGTCTGATTCGTATTTCTGAAAGATCTTGGATCCCATCAAACGCATTCAGAGTTCTGACCAAAAATTCTCGCTCTCCTTCAATAATGCTCCCTCCAGGGATATTGACATTTTCGGATTGGAGGGTTTGAATGACCTGATCGATGCTGAGTTGGCGCGCTGCCAACCAGTCTTCTCTTAAGTTGACTTGAACTTCTCTTTCGTATCCACCTCTGAGACGAATAGCGGCTACGCCGTCGAATGACTCAAGGTTTCGCTTTAGAATGAGATCTGCCGTGTTTCTGAGTTCGGCTAGGGCTTTGGGACCTTCGGTATCTTGTGATTGGCGCTTTTGGGAATCATAAGTAAGGGCAATACGAAGAATGGGGTCTAATGTTGGGTCGTATCTTAAAATTAGAGGTCGTTCTACATCCTCAGGCAGATTGACATTTTGAAGTTTTTCACGGACATCTTGCGTGGCCTGATTCATGTCAGAACCCCAAGAAAAGGCCAAGATAACATCAGAACCGTTGGCCCTTGAACGAGATTCAAGCTTGGAGATGCCCTGAACCGTTGCAATCGATTCTTCGATGCGCTGAGATA
>JAYYJC010000278.1:0-9639 GCA_036146655.1 Myxococcota bacterium
TCTCTGACTGAGCCACTCGTTTGTTGTTCTCATCAGTGATGAACCAAGATGATAATAATTCAGGGTCCGAATGATCTTCATTCTCAGATTGATTCTTAGAGTCTTGGTCAAAGTCAGGGACATTACTTAGTTCAGCATACAATGAAAGAGCAGGATCTAAAATTCGAGGCTTTTTAGGTTGACCTCTTGAAGTTCTTCGAGGGGTTTTTTTTGTCGACTTACGGTGGGTGCCCTTTTGATTTAAGGGGCCAGTTGTAGACAGTGTGAGGGGCTTATCCAGTGCTTCCTGCAATGAATTTTCAGAAATTGGTGATGGATGAAGATCTCTTTGGTGAAAATCGGCAATGTCAGGATCAGAATGTACTGTATTTTCGGCTTGAACTTCGACCAGTTCTGCATTCTGAACAATAGTGTGGGTCATCTCGTGTCCTGAATCGACCACACCGACATTGCTGTGTGCGTCAAAGAAGATCGAATCTTCGATGCCATGTCCTGAATAATCAGCCATGGAATCATCGTAAACATCACTTGGTGGAAGAGAGTCAACATATCCCAATCCCTCATCACAACTGCTTTGAAAGTGTATATCGTCATCCCATTCAGAGGCTGTTCCTGAAAATGCTTCTGAAAAGCCTTCTGAAAAGTCAGCTGAATATTCTGAGTAAAAGACATCCGAATCTTCTTCTCCTTCAAAAAGCTCTCCCACACGTACATAACCAGAGCGCATTGAATCCAATACTGATTGTCCCCATCTGGAGGACCTGTATCTCAGTTGAGGCCACAAATCTTCTAGTTGGCTGAGCCATTCACCTGAGACTGACCTCATGTCTTGTCCAGCAACAAATATACCAAGCCCAAAGAGGACACCAGAAACCACAAACCAAGCTCCTGCTGGTCCAATGATGTGAGTCATCAATACTGCAGACTTTGCTCCAATCAGTCCGCCAGGAAAGAAACCAGAAGCAGTCGCAGTTGGTGCCAATAGTGCCCAAATGCAACAACTCACCCAAATCAAACCACTTACACCAACAACTCGCCAAGCATCAAGAAATTGACGCCCTGCCAGCCGAAGACCAAAAAATCCAGAAACACACAACATGAACCAAGCTGAGTAACCAAATGTATAAAACAGTCCTGCTGAAGCATATGCCCCAAGCATTCCACCAACATTTGCAATTTGACGAACTCCACCCGACAAATCAGCTGCAGAGTATGAAAAAAGTGACACACATAGATAGAGAGAAGTGACTGTTCCAGCCAAATAAAATGCCGATTGAAATCGAGACATGTTTTCAATGACAATGGTGTACAACGACACATGCTCTGTAGTTTCAGCGACCACTTCCACATGAGGTGTACTGGCTCTTTTCCGCCTGCGACGCCTAACTCTTGAGGTTTGGTGCCGACTTTCTGCTTGTGATTTTTCCACTGAATGTTTAGATTTTGACATGACACTAACCGCTGGACTATAAGACTTGACATGTACAGTTTAGCGCATTTCCCTTGACAGGTCATCTCTTTTTTACATCAATGGACAGTCTATGCCTCCCTCTCCTCACTTACTTTTAACCGGCGGAGCCGGCTATATCGGTTCTATCTGCGCTCATCTACTTTCAAAATGTGGATTTAAAATCACCGTATTGGATAATTTGAGTGGTGGAGCAACAACACCTAAGATTGGTGATTTTATTTTGGGCGATGTTCGAAACAGCGAACTTTTGGAGACCGTCTTCAAAAACCATAGTTTTGATGCGGTACTTCACTTTGCCGGGAAAATCCAAGTTGGGGAAAGCGTTCATTCTCCCCTATCCTACTATGACAACAATGTAATTGGTACCATCAAACTGCTGGAGGCCATGCAACGGCATAAAGTCATGAACTTGGTATTTTCAAGCACTGCTGCCGTATATGGAACGCCTCAGTACCTTCCCATAGACGAGACCCATCCTATTTCACCCTTGAGTCCGTATGGCTCCACAAAGGCAATAGCAGAACAATTAATTCGAGAATGCAGTGATGCATATGGCCTCAACAGTATTATTCTTCGATACTTCAATGCTGCAGGTGCTATCCCTTCTGTTGGCTTGGGTGAATCGCATGTACCAGAAACCCACTTTATTCCACTGCTTATTTTATCTTACTTGAAAGCAAAGAAACCTTTTCAGGTATATGGAAATGAATACAATACGCCCGATGGAAGTTGTATCCGTGATTATATTCATGTATGCGATCTTGCGGATGCACATATTCAAGCGTTGTACGCACTCCAAAATGGCCGTAAGGGCGTTCACACTTACAACCTAGGAACAGGTCATGGTTATTCTGTATTAGAGGTCATTTCGCATCTAGAGGCACAATTAGAGTGTTCTATTCCACATGTGATTGCCCCTCCTCGAAAAGGAGACCCGCCAATTCTGGTCACTGATTTTCAGAAAGCCCAAAAAGAATTACAATGGACCCCAAGCAAGGACATCAATGAAATTTTAATGGATGCATACAGGTACATACAAAGGAACAACAGTGGCCTTAAGTAGTATCTCAAACTATCCATTGAAATCAAAAGTGCGTATAATCCAAACGGACAGGTAAAACCAGATTAGTAAATGAACGCTACTCCAGCATGAACATTTACATCATCATACTCAAGTTCTGCAAAGCCGTCTTGAGAAACCAACCGTTCCCACCATACACCGGTGGTGAGGAATGCAAACTTGGTAATAGCGATATCAAAGTCGTTGCGTGTTGTTATGCGAACATCGGTTCTATCAACCACACCATCATAGTCATCAAGGCGACGAGAAATCTGGGTTTTCATCACGAGTTTGCGAGAGATATTGCCATTGTATCCAAGAGTTGCGAGGTTAAACCGACTAAAGTTTGTAAAGTAAACATCACGGAAGTCAGTACGATAGGATACAAAAAATGTTTGGAACTCCGAAGGGAATAATTCAAACCTTGCTCCGTATGACCAAAATTCTAAATCGTTTGCAAAACTGCTGGTTCTTGTACCACCATCAACTGATGTTTCATCGTAATTGGCTGACACAGGACCAGTCGTCAGAGTAAGGGCTGTTTTGTCTGTAAAACGTCCCACCAAACCATATGTGGTTCGTCTAACCGTACTGTTGGGAATACCAATGAAACAATTTTCAACATTTCCGCATTCAGGAGTCACAGCTGGATCTGCACTAATGGCATTGAACTGCCAATCCAACCAACTGTAATTCAATCGCACGAAAAAATCTGTTTTAGGTAGAAAGCTCCAAGTCAAGCTTGGATTAACACCATACCTATAGCGATTATTGAGAGTCTCTGGGGTTTCGCCAACATAAACAGCCCCTTTAATATCAGTTACTTCAAAACTTCCAAGAAGCCTCAAATCTATTGCGCTTGATGGCTGTAATCTGAGACCAGCTGAACTTTCATTGCGAAATTGTTGAAGGTACGCTGACTCTGCTTCAACTTGATTGGTCTCACGAGCACTCGATACAAGTGTATTGTCAATGACAAGACTTACTTTATTCTTTGGGAGTATCACTGAGTTGAGATTTACGCGACCATCCTTAAAACGGTTTAAGTTTGCATAATCATCATTGAGGTATTTTCGAATACCGTAAATGCCATTCAATCTCAGGCTTAGATTCTCATTTTCAGTGTTTAATCCCAAGTTTGTCGATAACAAAACAAGAGCAGACGACTTGACCGGTTCACCACCACCAACTTCACCTTCTTCAAGATAGACATTTGTCCGATATTGGGTAGAAAAATCAACTCTTGGAACAAGTTGAGTTTGTTCTGTTCCAATATGGTCACCAGGTGCTGCTTCTGCGGATTGACTTATCCAAAGCAGTGCAGAAATACTGGATAACAAGATTGTGTGAAACATGATGATTCCAAAGTAATTAAACGTGGTTGTATTCTCACGTGTTTTGGGGAATTTTGCAAGTCTTGTTTCTAAATTTTCAATTATTGAAATGTACTTGAGTCAGGTGGCGGTGATACGGTTTCAGACTCTAGATTTAATAATGAGGGTTGATCATCAGTGGTTTGAGGAACTTGTGAAAGAGCAGAAACATCAACCTGCACTTGAGAAGTCTGTTCTGATGATGCTTCTTCACCCAAACCTGTTTCAGCTTGAGCAGCCAATTGTCGTACAGCAGATTGTGAGACAATAATTTGTCTAAAGTTAATGCCTGACCGATCAAAATTACTAGTTGCAATGTTACTTTGGAACTTTTTGTTTGCTTCGACAACGATTAATTGAAGCTGGTCAATAGATTGCTTTGCGCTACGAATGCACTGAATACGCTCAGGATCAGAATCTTTGAGCGCAGATTCCAGCTGCTTATTTACAGATTTTTTGGTTTCCTCAATTTCCATGATTGCCGTTTGTACAGCTTCTTTCTGATCATCGATGGCTGATAAGGAAAGCATTCCCTGTGCAATAATGCTGTTTATCACAAATAATGCTGATAGTATCATGTCTTTTCCTAGGCTGAGCTCACTACAAAAGTGTAATAAATGCGTTCAAGTCCATTATAGACTTAACTTGGGCTTAATGCGAACGGGAGTTCCACATAAGTTTCACAACTGCCAAACTTCCACTTCTTGGCAGCGCGTTTAACATCATTGGCCAATGTTGAGTTTCCTGTCTGATTTTCGATAATATCAACATATTCTACAGCACCACCAACAATTTCGACACCGATAACGAGGCGGCCTCTAAGATCTGGATTGCTCTTAAGTTGCTTTTCGTAATAAAACTTGACCTGAGCAGATTTACTGCGAACGGTCTTTTTAATGACATCTGGGCAAGGTGAGTTTGACCAATCGTTTGAAGCAGTATTGATCCGGCCAGAAACAACTTTCTTCACAGCCGGGCCTTTTCCAACATTTGTACTGCCACCCGTTCCAGCTGTAGCAGAGCCGATATTGACATCGCCACGGCCAACTGTATTCTTCTGACCAAGTGTTCCTTGTTGATTATTGGCACTGGCTACAGCCCCATTGGAAACACCTTGAAGTGTTTGGTCAAGATTTGCACCCATTTCTCCGCCCTCACCGAAAGCGGTCGAGACTGTTCCCTTACCTTCACCACGCGTGGCAAGCATTGCAAACAACGCTGTATTGCGAACTGTTTCCTGTGCCTGCTCATATTGATCCGCACTCATGTTTTCCGAGCCTGAACTGGAATTGTCAGAAGGACGGTTGTCGGCACTCTGAGCTTCTGCTTGAACCTGCTCTTCTGGTGTTGGTTCGTTAGATGGTTCTTTCGCAGTCTCGGCTGCGCCTTTGAGATTGGGATCAACTTCGCCACTGGGCTCAGGGTCCCCTTCAGTTTCCATTGGGGGAGCCTCTTCGATTGGAGGCTTTTCAAGAAGCTTTGCAAAACGCTCTTGCTTTTCTTCTTCTGAAACCAAAGGCGCTGGTTCCGTATTTAAAACATAAATTAATAATGTACTGGCCAAAGCACTGAAGATACTGAGAAACGAAAAGAATGCCTTGTCTTCTTCAGTGAAGTTTTTGTTATTGTAATCACTTTTCAGTGCACGAAGCGCAATTGGTGGCGTATCAATAAACTGAAATAAGAAACGATACTCACCAACATTAACACTTCCTTTGTCACCGAATTCTAAAGGAAGTATGGATGTATCCCCTTTCTTTAGAACTTGCGGCATTCCGATGATGTCACTCGTAAGCCATGGCTTCTTATCAGGATTGGGATTCTTCTCAAGAGAAACCCTTATTTGCATTTTCGCAACAAAGTTCATGTAGTATGCATGATTTTTTGAATGAAACAAAGTGAACCGCTGAGGGAGTGTCTTGTCACTAATCTGGAACAGATTATCACTTGATGTTCCGATTGTTACTGGCTTACCAGGTAAAATCAAACGCTCATTGATGACTTGATTGTCTTTGATAACGCCAATACGAAGAATTTTGGCGGGGATATCATTGTTGCTCTTTTTGGGCATTGCTGACTCCGAAAGTGGATTGCTGAAATACAGCTTTCCCTTATGACAAATGCTAACGGGAAATGTTCCCTAGATCCTAAACAAATTAAACAGTAAAAATAAAATTCATACAGTAATAAAATTAAAATAATAATGGGGGAGCTAACTCCCCCATTATCAATTGTGGGTGAATTACTCTCCCTTACCACCTTTAATGACAACAAATTAAAACTCAGCGAACTTGGCCATACCCGCATTGTACATGACATCTCTTAAGAGTGAAAAGGGGATATCTTTGTCAATTTGGAGTAGCACACGGCCCTTAAACTTAAGGTCGTCACGCTTGTCTCCGGCCATCTCAGCAATTTGTTCATAGTTGTCTGCTTCTCTGCGAAAAGCTTCTTCAAGTTTTGGAACCGCAAAACCATTCTTCTCATCGGAAGGAATTGAATAAATGATTTGTTGTGTTTCTGGATCGGTTGAAGAAGCAAGTAAAAGAACTTTTTCTTCTCCAACAATCACTTCTCTTTTTGAAACAACCACATTTACAGCAACATCTGGATCTTGTCTAGAGTCTGATGTGGGCAGTTTCAAATCCTGAGAAGGATTTACAGTAATTTCTGTAGCCGATAACGACTTCAACAGGAAACACAGAATAATGGTCATCATGTCCATCATCGATGTAATGTTCAACTCGTCTGAAGGTCTTTGTCTTCTAGCCATTGTTTCCTCCTATTTCACGCCACCGGACATGACCACATTTGGGAAAAGATTGTCCTTTCCAGACTTGCGACATGCATCCATTGCACGAATAATTACTTCGTACCGTGTGTTGGTCTCAGGTTGAAGAATGACATTTTCAGTATCTGAAAATTTGTCGTGTTTGTCGTCTCTGATAGCTTGTTTGATGGTCGACAACTTCTGAGTGAGCTTGAGCCAAGCATCTTCTTTACTTGGTCCAATACACTCATTCATTGGCTCACACTTGATAAACAATGCTTCATCGTCGGGGTTCGCTGCTTCTCCACCACCTGTCAAAATCCCACCATCACCAATAATTTTTATTCCTTTACTGGTGAGTGCGAGGCTCAAGTTGAGAGGTGGCTTTTCAATGGGATCCGATGGGTCCCCAGGAGAGGGCTTTCCGAGCGCTGGAAGCGTTGTATCAATCACAACAAGCTCAACCGACTTAATAGCCACCAAGAGAACTGGAATAAGAATGGTTACCAAGTTCATGATGGGTACAAGATTAAGTGGTTCTTCTTCTGTGCTGTTACGCCGTGCCATGGCAATACCTCAATAATATGAAGGGGTTTGTGGATACTCGATTACTTGGCAGATTCTTTCAAATTGCGCTTACGAGCTCTTAGCAACTGAAGTGCTTGTGCTGCATACAAATCAATGTCATCCATGATTTTTGTTGTTACAGCGACAACAATAGAGTTCATAACGAGAACAGGAATAGCAACAACGAGACCACCAGCAGTGGTATACATCGCAACAGAAATACCTTTTGCAAGTAGGGTTTGCTTTTGGTCAGCAGGAGCGGTCGCAACAGCGTCGAACGCTTGAATCAGACCGATAATGGTTCCAAGTAGTCCAGACAGTGTCGCAATGTTCGCAAGCATTGGAAGAAACGGGGTACGAACATTGAGCTTTGGAAAGATCTCAAGTGTGGCTCGTTCAAGCTCCTTTTCGATTTCTTTTTCTGTTCGATTAGCAGCCTTAAGTCCAGCATGCAGTACAACAGGAAGGGCCTTTCCTTGATCAATTTGACCCTGACAGGTCTTGCTTGCGTTATCAATCTGGTTGCCCAAGATGGACTTTTGCAATTCAGCCATGAGGGCTGAACCATCCATGTTGAAACGCATCAAAGCAAAAATACGCTCAAATGCAATGGCAAAGGCAACAACCAAGGTAAGAATAATTGGATACATCCATATTCCACCTTCCTGGATAGCGGTAACAATCATATTCATGAGAAAACTCCTAAGAATTTTTTAAGGTTTTAAGGTAAAGGTTGTGAGCAACCATTTATTCAATAAACAATCTACTAAGGATTGTGGCGTTTGTCACATTAAAGATGTGAAGTCAATGTAAGAAAGATGTCGAACCAATTTACAATGGAGATGTCTTCATTGATTCAATGATTTTCGGAATAAAACTTTCTGTTAGTTCAAGTGAATATTCCTTATCTAAATTCTCTCGGGTAATAATCATTTGAAGCGCTGGTTCTTGCACCGTTCCTTTAATTTCAAATGCATCAAGAGACTTCATTGGGTCGTCGCTATCTTCGGCGAGTGCAAGGCCTAAAACACAGAATAACCAAATCATTATTCAACTCCATCATCATTGGTATTTTCGTCGCCGTTGTCATTCGTCGAGTCATTTTCACTTTCGGGGGTGTCACCTTCAACAGCATCGTTGGTATCTTGGGGTTCTTCATCAGCTGGGCTATCTTCACCTTCACTGTTCCAAGGATTCTCTTCCTCATCAGATCCGTTCTCGTTTTGTGGCTCTTCCTCATTTGGTGCATCAGAAGTATTTTCATCTCCACCTTGAGCCTCGTTCGTCTCCCCCATTGATTTGAGACGCTCGAGTTCTTCTTGTTGAGCTGACTTTTCAGCTTCAGCTTCTTGTTGCTTTTGTGCTTCCATGCGCTTCTGGCGTTCTTCTGCACGCCGGCGACGCTCTTCGGCTCTTTTCTGGCGACGCTGTTGCTCTTCAAAATCAGATTTAGAAGTTTCAATATCGCCTCGCCAAGCTTCGGCCTGTTCTGTGTTTGAACCGCCTTTTTCAACATACTCATCCACGAGGCTAAGCGCCTTATCGAAATCATTTCGATTGTCGGATTCTAATATGGCTAAATTCAATATTGGGTCTAGATTGGTGGGTTCCAGTTCAAGTGCTTTATTGAAAGAAGCTTCTGCCTTATTCACTTGATTATTACCGCGATAAGCCACACCTAAATTTAAATGAATCACAGGGTTGTTGGGATCATTTTCGAGCGCTGCTTCTAAATGACCAACAGCTTCGCCAAATGCTCTGTTGTCTAAGTGAATACTAGACAGATACAATCTGGCTTGGAGCAATGACGGATCAATCTTTAGTGCTGATTCGAGTTTTTCTTTGGCTTGGTAATCTTTGGTCAAGTACAAAAGATACCCATAGCTCGACAACAACTTGGCATTATTAGACCCACCATTCTTTTTCTCTGCAAGGCGGAATATGAACTTAGCCATATCAAATTGCTCTTGCTCGATGTAAATCAATCCAAGTGTATTGTAAATGTCTAAATTGTTGGCATTTGCCTTAAGGTATTCTTTGCCCTGCTCGAATGCCTTATCATATTGCTTTTGCTTCCGAAGTATTTCAATAATACCGGCCTGAAGTTTGGGACTGTCTTCTGACGCTTTTAAACCCATTCTTAGTGTTTTCAGGGCCGCTTCATACCCCTGTTGACGCTCTGTTAGAATGGCTAGGTTATACCAAGCCCTATCAAATGTCGGATCAGTTTCTGTGGCTTTCAAGAAGTATTTTTGAGCCTCATCAAACCGCTCTAGTGACACATAACCAACGGCAATATTGTAATAGATGTCTACTTTGTCTGGATCATTTTCAAGCAGTGAAAGCAAGAGATCAACTGCCCGCTGAACAAGTGCTTTGTCGTGTGATGTCAACAAGG
>JAYYJC010000279.1:0-11245 GCA_036146655.1 Myxococcota bacterium
TTGACAGAAATGCACCATAAATTCCAATGTTTATTCAAACACGGAACACCATCTGCTCGGTTGATCAAAAAGTGTAATTCAAGTCCACATTTTGTTCAGCTTCACTTGAATGGGCGCACGATTACTGGCAAGCATTAGCCACAAAGCTACAGTGAAGGCAATTCGTTTGTTGAGCGACCTCAGGGAGCGCACCTGTTTGAGGTTGGGGGTCATTTATTCAATAATCGTGAACACAATTGATTTTAAGAAAAAGCGACCATGAGAGAAATCTGCTTCATCATCTTGTAGAGATGCCATTTGAGACACTGTTTGAATACAGCTGTCTATAAATACGGCTAGGAACGCTGTTCAAGTCCTGATGCATATTGGCTTAAGGCTTCAATTAGTATCAATTCTTGTTTCTCATTCAGGTCAAGTTCGTCTTGCTTCAAACCATTGATGGCCGCAAAAAATTCATCCTCCCAGACTTCCCCCAGGTAGGCAAGAAACTCGTCAACAGAACTTCTTCCATGAACAAAAAAGTCCGTGTGTGAAAAACAAGATAGATTTGGCAAAGACTTATGGAGTGCAAGTGTTGTCTGTCTCCATTCCGTCAATGCGTTGGTTCTGGCTTCTCCATCAAGTCCTGAAATGATGGCTCTTGGATTGATATAAAAATAGACAAATCGGGTTTCAGGTGCAACTGAAACAAGACTGGTGAAATGTGAATGCAATTCAGGATGATAAAGTAACAATCGCTCTGATCGTGGGTTGTATGGATAATGCCTAATCCAACTCAAAAAATCACTCGGTGACTCTTTGGCCGCTTTGATTATGTTCATGTCTGAGTCATCAAGCTTGCATACTTGGATTCGTGTCGTTCTTTCAATGATGCTCAAAATAACAGGATCAACTTTACCCCCTAAACAAATCAAGGGCATTATGCCATCATATTCAAATGAAAAACCACGCTCAACAAGGTGCCTTTTTACCCAATCACCAATTCCTGGAAGAATGTGCTGGGCCCTTGGCTCTAGAAAGGGCTCAATTAGGTCAAAGCGCTCCAGTTCGAGAAAGCGATTGATAACCTGAGCAATGATGGGGCTTGGAACCGATTTCGTGGTTTGAAGTGGCTTGCGTGCAGCAATGGCCCCTAAGACACCGTAAACCCCTTTTCCAGATACGGGCTCCCCATCAAGAGTCTGAAACATTACCCTCAGCCCACTCAGCAGGCGCCGTCGAACAGAATGAACAAAAGCAATTTGGGAGGCACGGATCTCTGCTTGTTGCCAAAACTCCTTGGCCTGTTCATCAAGCCCCATGTCAATGCAGGCCAACGATGCCAAGACCCAAGGATCTGGTTGTTTGATCAGTTGCATCATCGTCAATAAACTTTCGAGCGCAAGTTCATGTTGTCCCATCGTAATGTGGGTCTCAGCGATAAATAAACGCACAGACGCATCAGTAGTATGAAACTTCAGGGCTTTATTAAATTCTTCAAGTGCTTCGTCCAACTGATTCAAATACAAATAGGCTGCCCCTTTCAGTTCATGAGCGCGAATGGTCGTGTACCCAGAAACCTGCTCTTCCAAAAAGGCCATATTTCGCATTGAAATCAATACATCGGACAAATCCTTTAGCAGTTCATAGCATTGAGAGGAGAAGCCTTCGGGAATATCGGCGCGGAGCAATACATTTCCACAACTGTATAGTACATTGGGATTAAGTCGCTGACCAACATGAGACTCACAAGAATATTTTAAAATAATCTGAAGGGCCTCTAATGCTTCAACTGGCCGTTCTCGCTCAAAACAATATTGGGGATACAAAGAGGCAATAAAACTGATGGGATAGTTGTGCCCATTATCGATAGATGCCTTTACAGCTTCCCATCCTTTTTCTAAGGCACGGTAAGCTTCACGCTTGCGATTGGCATTCATCAGTTCTGACACCAAATAACCCCAGTGAAGCGGTGATTCGTTGTATTCATCTATTTGCTCTTCAATCAACTTAAGATTTCGATCGGACTTTTGTCGGCTCTCTCTCCATGCTGTGTCAGCCCCATGATGGATCACATGCAACGGCACAAACATATACCGCGCCCATGACTGAAGATCTCGACCCGGTGTTTCATGAACCGCACCTTCGTACTCCCACTCATGCTGCAGGGTCAGAACACGAGGCAAAAGAACCGGATTTCCTGAACGCTCTTCTCCGTTGACAACGGCTTCGAATTCCGCTGTTTTAGATGTGGCCTGATGCAGTGGAATGACGCCAATATCAAATGTTTCGCGCTCCACAAATTGACGAAACCCTGCCACACAGCTGGGTTCTACACGCTCGTCTGCATCAATGACAAGCATGTAATCGCCACTGGCAAATGATTTAGCATAGTTGCGTGCTGCGGCGAAATCATTGATCCACTCAAAGTGCTGAAGGTTACAGCCGTACTTTTTAATAATGTCAACCGTACCATCAGTACTACCAGTATCAACCACAATAATTTCATCCACCACACCTTGAAGCGACTTCAGGCATGGCTCTAGCATTTCTTCTTCATTTTTTACAATCAAACAGGCAGAAATCTTCTTCATGTGTGCTCCATTTAGCCTAATCGTAACGCATTTTAATCTGATGGCGCAAGTGCTGTGGATAAAGGAGTTGAGCCACATCCGCCCGTTCAGCGGCCGCACAAATGCCTTTTGCCAACTCTTCTCCATCCATTGAGCGATATGCGTTCTCCGTCTTTTTAAATCCCAGCAGGCCACCTAAGCCAAGGATGCTGTCACCAAGGACCGCACCCACTCGTTCGCCTAAGCGAAAAGACTGCCGATCTGGGCCACTAATAAAGGCAGGACGAACAATTATGTACTCCTTTCCACTGGACATTAAAGCCTGCTCCACATCGTATCGTGCTTGAAGGTAAGCATTGCCCCTTGGCCTATCTGCACCCATAGACGAGACATAGCAAATACGAGCACTGGAAGCACAACTTATCGCAGCATTAATCACCATCAATGACAAATCTCTATCAATGCCGTTGTATCCAAACCTCTGACCACTCTTTTGTGCCAATTTAGACTGTTTGCGTGTGGTTCCAAGACAAAGCGCAATGTGGGTGGCCTGTGATTGTGTGATTAAGTCTTCAATTGCGTCTGGTTCAAAATCGAGAACATTTATACTGACATTGTCGTGTGTGGCACACCGTTGCTCAATCCACTGCCGTCGATTTGAATCTGGGCGCACATGTGCCCACACACCATGGCCTTGTTCAAGGCAGACGCTCAACAGTGCACTGCCTGTATAGCCCGTCGCACCAAAGATTAACCATTGCATAGCTACCCCCATTCAAGATACACTAAGCTAACTGATTTGAGGAGCCAAGATGCCGACATTAGCCGAGTATATTGAAAAAGACACACCGATCGATGAAGTTGGTGAATTTCTAGATTCTCTGGATCACGCAACACGGCTGGCCGAAACGCAAACCCTGAACCGTTCCCAACAACGACGGCTTTATGATGCTGCGGCACAATCTCAACCACTTGAACTGGCGCACTTTGTCCCGAGCGACCGAGCAGACCAAACTGAAGTCATTCATTACGGACGCAACACCCTTCCGCTTCCGAGCGGTCTAAAACGCTTTGAAAAACGATTTTGTCGGCCAACAGACTCATCTGAACAACTGTTCGGCTATAACGAGGGTGCAACCCGCAAACTTATTGGCCCTGGCTATTTTGTCATGCACAGTACAAAAGACAAACCAGAATGGGCAAAAAGAGGGAGCTTGGTGGTTGACTATTTCCAAGTTCCTAGCAGTTCGGTCGTGTCCGATTGGCCCAAAGTGGTCCCCAATCACAAAGGTCTACAAGTATTGGTCTATCACAAAACCCGAGACTTTATGAGGGGTGTATCTCAGCATGTTTCAATTGGCGCTGCATACAAAGTCGAAAAGCCACTGGGTCATTACTTTATATTGTGTAGAAGCGATAGTCAGTAGGCATCATCGTGGTGCCTAATCAAAAGCAGATTAGAGAGGGGGTCTGGCTATTGCTCACTTCCATGCTGACAGCATGGCTTTTTTTCGTTCCCATATTTTGGGATTTGGTGGGAGGGGTTCAAAGTTACCCACTGGCCCTAAAGCAAGTATTCCTTGAAAACAACAGCCCTGAGTTTTTCATAGGTGGTGGAATAGATCAACTGGGAACCATATGGGTATTCACCATGGCAAAGGGCATCTTCATGGGTGAACATGGCAGCATTTTGGACCAAATCTATGCGCCATTTGGATTTGATCTTGGCGCCAATACTGGATTTGGATGGGCAGACGCCCTACTCTCACTTCCCATTATCCTACTACTGGGCACGCCAGGCTTTTACAATGCGCATGTATTTATCACTTTGACACTGACAATGTTTGGAATGCAATTGCTATTCCGGATGCTCAAGGCACCACGCTTGATTGCATTTGGACTTGGCCTCTGTGGCCTCATGACTCCATTTGTCATCCAGGAGATCTATGATGGACGCCCCACACAGGTCCATTGGTTTTTTCATTCTGTATTTTTATGTGCAGTTGTGCAAAGCCGCTCTTCTCACTGGAAGCGATGGGCGTTGATTGGCGGACTGTCATTGAGTGCAGCCTGTCTCACCTACTGGTTTGGAGGGGCTGCGATTGGGTTTTGTGGCGCTGTTGTATTGATTGCTCAGTGGATAATCAGACCCAACTTCAGGCAAATGGCATTTGGACTGTTGTTGTCTGTCATCACATTATCAGTTTCCTTACTCATCACGGCACGGGTTTCTATTCCGATGCTAAAGGGCGAACGCAACAATCTATATTACCAACTCGACAGATCGCCACTAACCGAGATCGATCTTGAGGTATTTACAATCCCAATTCAATCCATGACTCATCTCAGCAGCCTCGAAGATTTCTATACTCTATTGGAAACATTGCCTGTTGAAGGACACTTCTGGTGGCTTGCACCGTTGCTCATCATCCCTTTGAACTGGCGTAAGAGTATCCCGTGGCTTATAGGTTTCATCATCGCCGTTGGAAATCCAAATACACCGGCACTGCATTGGAAAGGGGGCATTCTTCCAACAGGACATGCCTTATTCCATGCGGTATTTCCACCCCTACCAAGGTGTGAGTTCCCAATCAGAATGGTTGTTGCACCCTTGCTGTTGATGCTGTCAGGCCTGGCATGTTTGGCAGGACGGCTACATTTCCGGATCCAATCACCCATCACAAAAGGATTATTCAAAGTCTTGTTGGGTTTTATGCTGATAGGATTGGGGCTGGAAGGAAGACCACAGTCAGGAACAGTGGGGAATTTTCAAATTGATGGAGATCTGGTAATGGCCACGCGTCGAACCCCTGGAGGCGTCATCGATGTGCCATTAGAGCGATCACAAAATACTTATGTTCAACAGATTTATCACAAACAACCCATCTTAGGTGGGCCAGGAATGAACAGAGTCAGACCAGACGGACACGAGGAATATGTGAACTCCAGTGCATTTCTTAGAGGACTAGAAGCGCTTGCTGTTGGAGAAAACCCAGAACCACTGACAGACAAATCCGTACGTCGTATCTGGAACGATGGTTTTCGATGGATTGTGGTTCACACCAATCTCTCTCGTTCAGACCAAAATGCATTTGAAGAATACATTGGTTCAAGTGGCAAACTGGATATGCGGACCCGTCAACTGATTATTCCGATTCCCAAGCCGAATACACCGTAATGTCAATGGGTCCTCCGTCCCCTTGAAGTGCTCTGGCACAGTCGGCCTCCCATGAATTATCCTGAAAACCGACACCTGCTTCAGCCATTTTCTGTATTTTGTCTAGGGTTCGTGCTGCAATCTTCCAATCGGGCCGCCAATCAGCCTTGGGTGAAATCCAGGTTGGCCAAACACCAAGAACCAAAAGCAGAGACAATGTCCCGAATAGAAAAATACGCCAAGCATAAGAGATGGGCTTTTGGAACAGCGAGAAACGATCACCTACATAAAGGAACTGAGCACAAGCTACTCCCCCAAGCAAGGCAACAGCAGGAAGCGCATGGGTAAAAAATCGAATATGCTGCTCTACCATGGTTTCAATACCGATAAATGCTGCAATAAATGGCGTTAGTGAGGACAGGAGACCAATCATTTTCCACGGTTTTGACCACAAAGAAAGCATTGAAATCGCACCAGCCCACAGTGCAAATTGACGCCAAACTTGAAAATAATCTGTCTTTAACTTCAGAGCGTTTTGCCAATCTAAGAATCCCTGTGGCGCTGGTATATTCTTCTGAACCCATAAAAACCTAAGTGTCTCTGGCAACTGTGTGATGGGACTCCAACCCCAGACAAATTGCGAAGGATAATTCCATGGTGGCTTCAGCATTGGATTGTCTTCATCAAAACCAACGAACAAAGGCCGAACATCTATCTGTTTTTCAAGGGGAGAAGAATAAAGTTCGTAAGACCACCAACCCACATACCATGAGCAATAAATTGGAAGTGCAAAAAAAAGAAATGCCCAGACCTTTCCGTTGAGCCCTTTTCGTTGAACGATGGCCAGCACTGAAGCTCCGGCATAAGGCAACGCCCAAATTAGCCCTCTAGAGTCAATTAAAAGGCAAAAGGCAACGCCCAAGCCAGCCCAAAATAATCGGTGGGGTTTTTTGTCTGTAAAAGCCATCGCCAGCCAAGCAGCGGCCCACACAAAGCATAAGACAATTTCAGGATAATAATTGATAAACCGACTTAATCCAACGATGGGTGCCATTGTTAAAGCAATCGCTGCTGCTGCAATACCTGCAGCTCTACCTGCAAGTGCACGCCCCCAGAAATAAAGCCCAAGTCCAATCCCAGCGGTACTGGCCCACGCTGCCGCAGCCAATCCATTCACAATACCCAATTGGGTTGAAAAGAGATAAGGCAACAATGCAGCAAGTCGTGTTCTTTTCGGCGGAATTGGGATTTCCTCATTCCCTAGGGCGATGATTCCGATGCAATAGTCTGCGAAGTCTGTTTCAAAATAGGATGCGGGGACCAAAGCCGGTGCTTGAACCATTGCTGCCAGCCACCCGAATGCCACACACACGATGATGGCCACCCCATCAAATGAATGAAAATGCTTTCCATGACGAGACACGGCACCGAGCAAAATTAAAGCCAATAGAAAGTAAAGCATCTGTTATATTGAGACAGTTTGATGTCCATCAATCTATCCCATACTGCGACAGGTTGGAGCATAAAATGGGTCCCAACACAGAAAAGCATCTTCAAGATATCATCCGAACGCTCACGGAACAGGGCATTGGTGTAGGCCAACTCAGTCACATCCATGCTGAATTGCAGAATAGCCATCGACCCTGGTACCACAGCATTAAGAACACAATTACGGTTCAGTGGTCTCACATCTTGGGTGAAGCTGCCGAACTTAAAAAACTATCCATGCTCCTGATGAAGCGAGAAGAGCTGAACATCGCAGAAAAGAATGAAGTGAGAGAGCAACTCTCAGATCTCTTTCGACTTGTTCCAGCAGGATTGATTGCCGCCGCCAATGCCGTCCTTCCCATCCCTGGAACCTCTATGTTGACCCCGATGTTGTTGAAAAAGGCCAAACTGTTGCCTTCACGCTGGCGTGAAGCACACATGCTTGCCTCACTCCAGTCCGAGCATCGTCGGTTAAAACAACTTGGTGAAACACAAGTAGCAAACTCACTTCTTGAACTGTGCTCAGAAATTTGTGATGAGGCCGATCAAAGAGCACTCGCATGTGACCTGCTCAGTGTGTGGGACAGCAACCAAAATGGCATTTGGGATTTGGATGAAATTGAGCGGTACAACAGTGAGGTTTCTGCCGTCAATCACCATTTCAAGAGCCATGCACAGCACCGTCAATGGTATGTGATGCAGTCGGGTTTCGTATTTGGCCCGACGGCATTACCAGAGCAACTTGATGACCCGCAAATGATGATTTCATATGAGGGACAAACGCGTTGGGTTCGGTACATTGACGCGCAAAACAACGCACAATTCAGCGTTGATGAACCCCCTGTTCTCCCAAGTTTGTCTCAACAAGCTGAATAAGTGTTTGAAGAGAAGCATTCACGGTTTCTGTAGATAGATTTCCATTGGAATTGGGATAACTGAGTTCAAAGGTGATGGCTCTCATCATGCGTTCACTGTCTTCGTAGCAAAATTCATCCACAATCGAGACCGATGCCCCTTCTTGCCCAAGCAAGTGTCCGACTGCATCCGCTTCAATCCGTGGAGGAAGAGCAAAAGCCAAGGTTCGTACCAAGGGTTGATGGATTGGTGGCAGTGTGTAGCGCTGTCCTTCAGGTGCTTGGAGCAACGCATCCAGTTCGATTTCAAAGTAGCACGGTCTATTTTTCTTCAGCTTTAACCGGCTTCGTACATTCGGGTGCACTTCTCCGAGAACCCCAACACGGGTGTTGTGGAGCCAGATTGACGCACTGCGTCCTGGATGAAGCAACTCCGCAAGTGGTTCTTCAGGGTCAAGTGGTGTCAATCTGAATTTGTGACGAAGCAAAATGCCAAGTTCTTGGACCAGCCCCTTAAAGAACAAGGGATCAATTAGACGACCCGAGTCACTCCAATTTGAGGGTAAAAATCGACCATTGGCCATTGCCCACAACAGTTTGCGTTCACGGCAGACACCATTTTCTGCATTGGGATCTGGCTGGAAACACCTGGTCCACTCGTACATCATAATTTGTTGCTGCCCTTGATTTTTATTGCGAACAACCGCATCCAATGCATGTACGAGGGCATTGTTCTTTAAAAGACTGTATCCCCTGTCAATGGCATTCAATGTTTCAACATGTTGAAACAAAGGTGAATCTTCTTCGATAGACAGCCGTGCACGGTCTTGTCTGCTGTAAAAACCATCAGTGAAAACTTCATAAAACCCGTGGGAAAGGAAAAGTTCTTCCACCTGAACTTGAATATTCTCTGTCAGTGACGGTTCCGCACCCATATCGATTTGAGGCAACGAAATAGGGGTATTGTTATAGCCAATTGAGATTGCCATAACCTCGAAGAGACACGCTTCAGTGCTGATGTCCCAATGCCGAACACTCGGAATCTGAACATCCCAGCAGCCATCACGATAAGGGCTGAGCTCGAAACCGTATCGGGACAGCCGTGCTTCGACTTCTTCTGGACCAAGCTCAACGCCAAGAAAGTGAATGAGCCTTTTGTATGACAAACGGATGGGCGCATGTGGTTTGACACCTTCGCCAACGAGACCAGAGGTTCCTTCGCGGCTAAAACCCGCATACTTTTCAAGCAAATGGACCACTCGTCCTGCTCCCACAAGAGGATAGTTCGGATCAGACCCTCGCTCAAAGCGCGCAACTGAATCAGTGTGAATACCAAGTTTTCGTGCGGCAATTCGAACAGAGACGGGATCGAACGATGCGGATTCTAGAATAATCCGTGTAGAATCCTGAGTAGCTTTGGATTCTTCACAACCAATAACGCCCGCAATTGCAAGTATCTTCTCATCATCAGCAATCACCATTGTCCCAACTGGTAGTTCAATCTCATTGTCAGTAAACAGTGGCCATGCACGCTCACCTTCCCTACTTTCTCGGATGGTAATGCCACCTATGATGGTATCAGCATCAAAAACATGAGTGGGTTGGCCAAGCTCGATATTAGAGAGATTGGTGGCATCAATGGCTGAAGAAATGGTGTGAATACCGGCTGCTTCTAGGGGAGCCAAAATGGCATCTGGAAAGGAGAGTTCATCGCCATGGCGTGTCAATAATGTGGCGGTATAGGTAAAGCACTTTTCAGTTTCCAATCGCAATGGAAGAGGAGATTGCCCCGTTGTAAGTGTCTCAACTTGGGGCCCACAAAGTGAGGCACCGGTTCGGCCATGAATCTCTCTTGCAATGCCTTGATAGCAGTAGTGATCGCCACGGTTAGCCAGCAGCTCAAGACCAAAAATGGTGTCGTTGCTTTCTTGTCGAACCCTTTTGACCTCAATGCCCACATCGTCCAATAAGTGGCGAAGTTCAATGGGATCATGTGACAGTGAAATGTATTGTGAAAGGACATTCTTGGAAATGTTCATTATCGACCTCGATGCATTGCTTTCAAAAGAGCCAATTGCTGGTCATAAAGTGGCTTAATGGCCGGTGCATTGACTCTTTGTCCTGCCATCCGCGTTGTACCTAAACCAAATGCGATCCCAGAAACTTCGGTCGAATCAAAACCAAATGTATCAAAGACACGAGGATGAACCATGCCTGCCCCCAGGATGGTTACCCATCCTGCGCCATGACAAGCGGTACAACCTTGACCGGCGCAGTTGCCGCATTGAAGATCAACCCCAACTGAGGGCTCAGTGTAAGGATAAAACTTAGGCTTGAAACGGATGGGTCTATCACCGTATAACTCTTTGACAATAAACGCCAAAGTACCCTTCAAGTGTGCAAATGTCAGGCCTTTATCAATCCAAATCCCTTCAAACTGGTGAAACATGGCCAAATGCGTCGCATCAACTGCCTCGTTGCGGTAAACTCGCCCCATAGATGCGATTCGAATGGGAAGTTCATTGCGTTGACCAAGAACCCTGGCCTGAACCGTTGTGGTGTGTGAGCGAAGAAGAAGGCCACCGGTCACCCAAAATGTATCCTGCATGTCGCGAGCTGGATGATGTGGGGGAATATTAAGTGCATCAAAATTATGAAATGCTGTTTCAACTTCTGGTCCATCAACAAGTTCAAACCCAAGACGGCGTAAGAGCGCCATTGCCTCCCTTTCTACATCGGTCAATGGGTGCCTTGCGCCACGGCTGGCACACAAACCAGGCATGGTAAGATCAAGCCACTCTGCCTCTACCTGTTCAGCAATTCGTTTGGCTTCAAGTTTGGCGCCTTTTGCATCGAGGGCATCAATGATTTCTGCTTGAAGAGCATTGATGGCTGCGGCATATGCCTTCCTATTGTCAGGAGCCACATGTCGAATCCCTTTAAGGGCTGCCTTCAAAGGGCTTTTTTTGCCTGTGTAATCTTTTCTGAGTTGCATCAAGGCTTGCAAATCCTCGACATCCTTCAAAGCATGCGTAAATTCAAGGCGCAGTTGATCCGGATTTAATGATTCCATATGCATAACCTCCAAATGGAGGACTAAATATCGTAAACTGATTTAGCCTTCAACAGGATTATTCATTGTGCCATAAGATTGACACGAAAGGAAACACCATGAAATGGTTCATTTGGATGTT
>JAYYJC010000280.1:0-5593 GCA_036146655.1 Myxococcota bacterium
ATTTTCCGCGATGCACAAAAAAAAAATACTTAACATTATGGTTTAATACTTCTTTTTTTAACATTTCGAACACACGACTCTGGCGAGAGAGCCAGAATACCAGGATGCGGTATTGAAGAAAGCCACGTTCTGGCCTTAACAAGTTCTTTCCATGCGGCCGAGAGACGGTCGTCAGATCCTTCAATCGTAGCTTGCAACAGTCTTAACTGCGCTCTGATGGCAATGCTTTCTGGGGATATGGATGCGCTCTGTTGCGTCTTAAGCATAAATTCACCGTGCCGGTCAACACCTCTCCACGCATTCAGCATTGGCAAAACAATGCTTGGTTTAGGAGGCAATGTGACATTATCGATGTGTTCAATGAGCCAAACCCTAAACCGTTCATCGTCATCAAACAGGGTATGTCCGATTTCTTTGTTTTGTATATTGAGTTTGGCTTGCGAACCACCAAGTCTTCTGGCTATGGCAAGCAACTCGGTAAACTCAGTTTTGAGAGGTTCAGGAAGCGGATAATACCCGATGCTAGACAGCAGTCTAAGCCCTTCAGTCTTTTGATTTCGAAGCATCGCAATACGGCCCAAATGATGTGTGAAAATGGCTTTGTCGTACACAATGCCTCGTTTGGCGTATTTTTCTGCTCCGTTAAGATCTCCAGCAAGTTCTCTTGCCAGTACTCTAAGGTGAAGGGCTTTGGCAGAAGTTGTGTTTGGTGCGTCAGGATTTGTGATTGATTCTGCTTTTTTAATCGCTGATTGAGCCTTCGAAATCTGATACTTTGATAGCCAACTTTGGGCCTGATATAGCCATAATTCTTGTTGTTGAAGTGTTGATAATGTCTCATTTGGCTCAAATGTTTGCGGCCTACAGTTGCCATGTTGACTTATGGTCATTCGTGTCGGATACTGAGGTGTGTTTGACAGCAGTGCGAGGGCATCTTGGACCTGTAAATTATCGTTGTTGTTTTTTGCTATTTCTAGGAGTAGGCAAGGTCTTCCAACTGCGGTATCTGGTATATCTTTGGTGGCTTGGATTATCGCAGCAATGTCTACATTTGGATTGGACAATGCGGCTTCAAGAGCCAACGCATGGTAGTCTTCTGGCAAAATAGATAACGCTTGAATTGCATCTAAGTCGGTTGATTCAAATAAAGCAAACAAAGTCCCAATCGGTGTGTCATTTTCTGTATCCACAAAAAGATGAGAGACACCCGCATTCAGTTCAATTTCTTCTGATTGTGAGATAAACTCTGATATTTGCTTTACTCGGGTTTCATCATTGTGAATAAGTGCTGCTGCCATTACGGGTAATAATGTTTCGTTGCTAATTGGAGCAGTGTTTAACTGGTCAAATTCACCATAATGAAACTGTAGCTGTGCCCTTGCTCCGGTCCAATACTCACTGTGTGGACGGCTGTCTAAAAAATCAAGGTGATCGTCTGGCGTTGCCGAGCCATCTGCTCCGGAAATCACCTCTGTCAGATAGTGCTGATTGAGCGCAATGTCTGCTTGCTGAGAGATTTCTTCAGAATGGCTCCAGAATAGAGGGGATATAGTCGCACACCGTGCCAACAGTCGCGCCCAGCGCCAAGTGCTGGTTGCTTGTTCTTCAGTTTCAATCTTCTGCAGGCTAATATGTGCCGCAAAAGAAAATATCGCTGGCATAACAATGAAGAATACAACGATGATCGCAAGACTTTTGAAGTGAGTTCTCATAAATCCTAGGATAACACCATCCATTTTATGTCACACATGTAGGGTGACATTTGTTCATTCATAATGTTCAAAGAAAGGCCGCAATTCCAAAGGATTACGGGAATTGCGAATAAATAAAGGCCATTATATTTTCAATTATGCTATCCTTAAGTCAATTTAATTCTGACACATCATCTGATGCGCTAATTTTTTTTGAAAACTGGAGCCTCTCATGGGCCATATGATTGGGATTGACCTTGGAACCACCAACACCGCAGTGTGTGCGATGATTGGTGGTCGCCCAAAAATGATCAAAAATAAAAAAGGATACACTGTATTTCCATCTGCAGTATTCGAGAACTCATCCGGTAAAATAATTGTTGGCCGTCAAGCGAAAACAGCCATGATGACTGAACCTGATCGTGGTGTATTTGCAGTTAAGCGGTTGCTTGGTCGTCGGTTTGACTCTGAAGAAGTGAGCCAAATCCGGAAACAAGTCCCGTATGAAATAAAGGCTGCAACTGATGGGTCGTGTCTTGTTCAAATGGCTGGAAACTGGTACACACCAGTGGATATTGCAGCCTTTATTTTAAAAGAAGCTCGAACCATTGCTGAGGCTGAAATCGGAGAAGAAGTTGACCAAGCGGTTATCACCGTGCCCGCATATTACAATCATGGTCAACGAGAAGCCACAAAGCAAGCGGCTGCACAGGCTGGTTTGCAGTGTGACCGTATTATCAATGAACCGACTGCTGCAGCCCTTGCATACGGAGAGCGTAAGACAGGTGAACGCACCGTTTTGATCTTTGATTTGGGGGGAGGGACCTTTGATGTTTCTATTCTACAGTTTTCTGAAGGGCTTGTTGAAACCCTAGCCACCAAGGGTGATACCTTTCTTGGTGGAGAAGATTTTGATGAGCGTCTGCTCGATTTACTCGCAGATCAATTTTTTAATTCTCAAAATAAAGATCCTAGAGAAGAATCAATTGCTCGACGGCGTCTGAAAGATGCTGCTGAAGCGGCAAAATGTGAGTTATCCTTCCGTGATAGGACCAATATTTTGGTACCGAGATTACTCGGTACCACCAATTTAGAGGCGAGCTTGTCAAGGGGCGAGCTTGAACAAATTGTTGATGACTTGGTACAGAAAGCCATACAGGTGACTTCAGAAGCAGTCACAGATGCAGACATCCGACTTCAAGATGTGGATGACTTGGTTTTGGTTGGAGGCCAAACTCGCATGCCACTCATTCGTCAGCGCATCAGCACGCTCTTACATAGTGAGCCAGTCTATGGCGTCAACCCAGAAGAAGTTGTTGCAACCGGAGCCTGTGTACATGGCTTTAGCTTGGTTTCAGAACGATCAACGGCCCCCATTTTAATGGATGTGACTCCATTTGATTTGGGTGTGGACATCCGTGGTGGATTTTTCGAGCGCATCATTACTCGAAATACTCATGTTCCCACAATGGAAACAAAATCATTTTCAACAGGACGGGTTGGCCAAGACTCTGTGCGAGTCGTTATTCGACAAGGTGAATCCCGTTATGCCGCTGAGAACGAATTTCTAGGGGAATTCGTGATGAGCAATTTAATGCCCAACGACCAAGGTATTGCCAGTGTTGACGTTACCTTACGTCTGGATGCAAACGGAATGCTTCATGTGTCCGCAACGGATCCTGCAACAGGTGAGCGGCATAATATTACTGCTCGTAACTATGCTCAGTTTCTTTCAAATGGTGAAGAAGGCTTGGACATTAGCTCTGATCATCAACAAGGCAACGTTCAAAGGCCCAGTCAAAAAGCAGCTTCACATGAACCTGAAATAAGCCAAACCAAGGATGCCAAGGAAGAGAAGCCAAAGTCTGGATTTTTCTCACGGTTGTTTGGTCGCAAATCAAGTCCAGAGGCCAGTATAGATCTCCGTTCTGATCGAGAAGCGCAATCTAATTCTGGTGCTGATGCCGAGAGCTTAACAGATGCACTTGAAACCATCGATTTTGACAACCTTTTGCCTGCTGGCAATGAAGAGCCGTCTCAAGCAGATCCACTTGAAACAGATGACTCCCTCTTTGAGCTTCTGAACAATGACCCCAATGCTGAATCGCTCCAAGAGTTGGACTTCTCTGCACTTTCTGAAATAGAAGACGATGAAGACTCTGAGGAGGTAGAGCCAGAAATAGAATCGAAAGTGGCCACACTTGGAATGGGTGACTCTTCATCTGCAGCTGAACAATCTGTTTCCAGCGAAAATCGATCTGATGTCCAATTTGAAGGACAAGACGATACGCTGTTGATCGATGTCTTCAATGATGACTCTGCTGTTGACTCGTTATTATTCGATGGGCTTGATGAACCGACCGACTCAGAAGCTGCCGTTCCACAACCCATTGATGATGGCATTGATGGCGAAGCAGACATTAGTGCTCTTCTGTCCTCAATTCTTGACGATCAAGACGGGGTTGATGAAGGTGACACTCAAATCATGGACAGAGCACAGATGCTTTCTGGGATCGAGAAACCCAACGAACTCTTAGAGACTGGAAAAGGCGATATCAGTGAAGAAGATGACGCACTTGCAATGTTGCTAAATGAATTAGAGCAAGATGTGACTTCTCCATCGCCCAATAACACAGCTGAAGCGACGGAAGAGGAAGAGTCGGGTGATGCTGCAGAGGACTTGCTGAGTGAATTTGAGGTCGAGTTTGATTTCGATGCTTCGTCTGGGCCCTCATCGGATGATTTGGGGGGAACAGAAGAGCAGGTAGAGGAGACTTTTGCCGAAGAACAGGCTGATATTGATTCCCTCCTTGCTGACTACGATGCCATTGAGGAGACAGTTACAAGTGCTGAGAAGACTGCCATATCGGATATTGACTCATTACTTGCAGAATTTGAAAATGATGTGGAAGGAATCCCCTCAAATGAACCCGATGAAGCCGTTGCAGCCGAAAGTGAAGAACAAGGTGGGCTTGGTTCTATCGATGCCATTCTGTCTGGTGAAGATGATGTTGACATTGACTCATTCCTAGCCAGTCTTGACATACCCGAAATTGATGCCATTGACTCTGAGGAATCTGAAACATTTGATATCAAAGATGATGCTGAAGGAGAATCTCCTGTATCGTTTGACTCAGAGATTGATGATGAAACGGTGACTTCTCTATTCGAGAGAGAACATCCGAAAACGCAACAAACCAATGCCGAGACTGCTTCTGAAGCATCAGACAAAGGTGAAGACTCAATTGAAGAGACTGCTGAAGCTTCTAATGTGCTCTCAAGTGCGATAGCTGTTGAAGAAAATGATGTGTTTGACAGTTTACCAGACGATGGTTTTTTCGATCATTACAGTGAATCACAGACGCCAAAGCAAGCTGATGGACTAAAAATTGACTTAGATTTAGATGATGTCGAAGTTGAAGATGAGCCTCTTGAAATCCCCAAAGCTGAAGAGGAAGAAGGGCTTGACTTTCTTGATGATTTGTTTGATGACTAACAGCTGAGTAAGCCACCATCGACAACCCATTCCTGTCCAGTGACATAACTTGCGTCATCAGATGCTAAGAATCTGACCACCTTTGCCACTTCTTTTGCCTGACCAATCCTCTTCATTGGAATTCTTCGCAGGGCCTCTTTTTTCGCAATGTCATTCATGGCATTGGTCATATCTGTTTCAATGAAGCCTGGGGCCACACAGTTGCATCTGATCCCACGCTTCCCGAGTTCCTGTGCAAGGCTTCTAGTCATTGCGGCAACCCCTGCTTTAGATGCCGCATAGTTTGCCTGACCTCGATTGGGTGCAATGCCAGAAGTGGAGGTGATATTGATGATGGCTCCTGAACGCTGCTGAAGCATTTTTACTGAAGCCGCCTGGCAAAGTCTGAAGCACGCGTCAAGGTTTA
>JAYYJC010000281.1:0-2928 GCA_036146655.1 Myxococcota bacterium
GATTTTAGTGGTGCAGCAGGACCCATTCTCTTTGATTTTGAGTTGGACGGGTATCCGGAAGTGGTCTACGCCGATGAGTCGATGGTTCGAGTATTCAATGGACTCGATGGTTCCGTAAAGCTAATGTCAAACGAACATCAATCCTATACGGGATTTGAAAATCCAATTGTGGCAGATGTAGACGCAGATGGTCAAGTTGAAATTGTGATGACACATGGACAAGGTGGACCCGGTTTATCCGTCTATGGAGACGCAAACCAAAGCTGGCCTCAGGGACGTCAGGTTTGGAACCAACATGCATACAGCATCACAAACATTAATGATGACCTTTCCGTACCAGCACCCCAGCAGCCAAACTGGCAACAATACAATAACTTTCGATCTGCGGATGGTGGTCTTCCACCCAATGAGTGGATTGATCTGCAACCTGAAATCGTTGACAGTTGTTATGACGAATGCCCCAATCGTCTTTTCTTAAGTGTTCGAGTGCTAAATAGGGGAACTTATCCAATCGAGCCTGGACTTAAAGTTCTTATTAAGGCGGGACCATCAGGTGGCATTGTGGCGACAGGTAGCATACCAACAGCCATTCCATCAGGTAAAACATCAGAGGCCATTCCGATTGAAGTTGATGGTTCATCGCTCAATGGTCAGGCACCCATTGTCATGATTGATCCCAACACAGAAGCCATCAGCACTTATGGTGAATGTGACAGCGGGAACAACATTGAAGCCACAAATGGATGTCCTTAAACAGTTGTCATCCGTCTGAAGATTATTCGGCCTACTCCTGCGGTGAGAATGGGTAATCCAATTAACCAAGAAGCCAAAACCAATGGATTAAAAGTCAAATCAAGACGAAAGACAAACATCAAAATTAAGGATGTAAGGGCCACGGCTCCTAAGAGGCCAAGCACAGCTGAAATGACACCAAGAAGCCCAAACTCAAGACTGAGCATCTGAAGGTATTCGGTTTTTGTGACCCCAATGGTATGAAGCAGTTTGATTTGCTTCCTGCGTTGTTCGGCCGTATTGCGAATGGCACCAATCAAAATTAATAATCCCATAACCACAGAGACAACTCCCATTCCTTGAATGGCCAAGTTCAGATTGTTCAGCATGCTCATGACACGAGCTAAAGCTGCCCTAAGCGAGATGACTGTCACATTTGGAAATTCCTGAACAAGTTGACTTTGCAGTTTTTCTTCGGCCAATGCGTTGAGCTGTGCTGCTGCAATTCGGTTTTGCGGGGCTTTTAAAAGAAACTCTTTCTCCCCCACCAAAAAGAAATTGATGTTCATGCTTTCCCAACGGATTCGACGAATTGCGGTGAGCTGAAACTCAAGGGGGATTCCTTGAACATCAAACACCAATCGATCACCGACAGAAACCCCAAGGCGATCGGCATATCGCATTTCCATGCAGAGTTCATTGTTCGCTTCCAACTGCCCAAATTCACCCGAAATGACATCCCTTGGATCAATCGATTGATCATAGGTTAGACGCTGCTCTCGGGTAAAAGACCATCGATCTGCATCTGGTAAATCTTTAATGATGTCTGATACGGTTTGTCCATTTATCTGCGATAAGCGGGCCATTACAACTGGTGCAGATTGTTGATGTTTGGCCTCAGCTGCCTTCAGCATTTCATCGACACCAGTCCACTGGTCAGGTTGAATATCAATGACAAAGTTCGTTGGTGCACGGGTCGATTGCACAGATTGGATCTGGGACTGTACCGCAGTTTGCAATAACGAAATGCTTGCAACGATGGTCACCCCTAAGCCAAGTGCCACCATGGCAGAAGACAATCCAAGACTCGGGCGCCGGAACGCAGAAAGCGCATGTCTAAGCTGCCATGAACGAACCTTAATCGCCCCGAGGTAACGGGCCGCCATATGAGCACCCCACAACAAAAGAAATGTCATCATCACAATGACACCAAAGAAAATGCTACCAACGAAGACACTCTTTGCCTGAACGATGGATAAAGACCACACCATCAAAGAGATCCCCAATGCCCAAATACCCCGTTCATGAAGCAACATTGGCACGGCTTGTACATCTGCCCGCAAAGCAGCTAAAGGCGAAATGCGTGTATTCTGTCTCAGTGGGAAGGCAGAGACCACAAGGGCAGCCACAATACCAAGCCCTCCACCTTCCAATGCAATACGAGGAGACAACTGCGGTGATACCTTCATTGGCAAATAGTGTTCAATAAAGGAGAAAAGCACTTGTAGTCCACCCCAAGCCAAAACAATTCCAAACAAAGCACCGCCGCAAACCATGACCGCAACGGTGCTGAGGTAGAGTTGAAACAGTTCACGCTGCGTCAGCCCAAGACAACGGTAAGTGGCAATGGTTTGACGCTGCTGACTGAGCCAGGCTGTTACGGCTTGGGCCACACCGATTAGACCAATTAGAAGTGCCAGTAGGCCAACAAGTGAAAGAAACTGCTCTGTATTTTGAATGCTTCTCTGAGCATTGCTGGTTTCGCCAGTGCTTTGGATTCGAATATTTGGATGTGTCACTTGAAGTTCGTTTAGTTGACGCACCAAGGCAGACTTGTCATTTTGATCCGGAGACTTCCACTGGATTCTCCGAGTAATTCGACTGCCAAACTGAACCAACTTCGCCCGTTCAAGCCCCGACAATGAGAGCATAACTCTTGGACCTGCATTCAAACTGACATTCATTCGGTCTGACTCATTGATAATGACACCAGCAATTTCAAAAGATGCCCCATTAATTGTCAGTTGTTCACCAATCTCAACAGACAACCTGCGCAGAAGCCCTTCCTCTACAAGCACTGTATGCCCTTCGTTGAGAAGCGTTCGGGCTTCAGAGGGTCTTATTTCAAGCGTTCCATAGTGAGGATAACTCGGACTTACGGCCTTTACTTCGACCAAAATACTCTGACCTTCAGTT
>JAYYJC010000282.1:0-4856 GCA_036146655.1 Myxococcota bacterium
ACTGATGCTGCTCGAAGGGTATTTCCAGCCCAGAGTTTCGTCCAATACATCATCGCCATTGTAAATGAAATTGGCAAAGCCATTGAGATCTCCACACCAAGTATCACTTGAGATGTTTGAATTGGTCAAAGTTACAGCACCCACATCGAGACGCATGTCCTCAATGTTGTTTTCGTCATCGAAAGAAATGACATCTTGTGGGGGTGAAAATATAGACCATTTTTCCCATGAAATGTCGTGTGCAGAAGCAAAACCACCTTTACCCAAATAGTAAGGGGTAAATGATTTGGGATAAACAAACTCAAGAGCTTCAGACCGACCTTCCACCCCTGCACTGCCAGTATATGCAAACTCATTACAAAAGCCTGCTCCTAGTTCTGCGGCAATTGGATAATCTAGTCCACCGTAGCAGGACAATGAGTCATTCGATATGGCAATGTATGCAATCTGCTTGCTTGCGGTGGTGTCTGAACTGAGACTGTCATCACCAATGGCCTCAAGTCCATTTCCTGGAATGGCGTAAGTGTACCCCTTAACAATGCGACCTTGTCCATCGGCGTTTCCTACAGCCACATCAACCGCACCACCATGAATGGGTCCACGAGGGGTAATTGCAGTGATGCTTGTATTACTAACCGTTTGAACATGAGCATTTTGATTTCCAATCTGAACAGTCACACCATTCAAATCATCCCCAAATCCAATGCCTGAAATAACGATGACTTCTCCACCCACATTGCCTTCTTCGAGCTGTGGGGTCACGCTATTAATGTTGACCTTGCCTTCAGCAGCATAATAAGGCTGTGTTGAAGGTGCACACGCCATCAAAGTGATGGATGGTAAAGCAAGGACCAGTGCTGAAAATTGTATTGCGTTCTTCATTGTACTACTCCTATTGACTCAATGTGCCGTCGTTGACCCAGAATCGACCCAACTGAACAGCTCTTGTCACGAGCAATAAGTCGGATATGGCTTTCCGGTTTCCGTATTGATCTCGAGCATCTGGAATGGGAAGATCAGAAGACGTAGAACGGGAAATGTAAAATATGGCGCCTTTTGCACCATGTTGACGGCCATACGCGTATGCATCTTCAAGCATGGCGTCAGTAATGACAAACTCACCATCTGAATCAGCAACAGTACAGGTGACTTCAGCCAACTTTGACAATGGGTCACCCTGTAATGAAGGAACATATCCATCGCCTTGTCGAAGGCTGTCATCAAAGACAAACTCAACATTGTTATCGCACGCTTGCGCATTTCTGTAGCCATACTCTGGACACTCTGAATCAGGAATTAGACCGGCATTAATGGCACGAGCCCACTCTGCTTCAAATTCCGCTGTTTTGTCGACCTTGACCTTTGGATCAACCAATGATGATGTGGTTTCATCAACTTCACCCATCAATCTTACCGTTATGGATACGGTGTCCTTACTGCCCTCTGGTCCTGGAAGCCAGTTGATGGTCACACCGCCATTGGTATCCCATGGACCAGTATACATTTGTCCACGGTTATACCCTGCTGCAGGTTCTTCAAGGGGTTCGTAATTTAAACAATCACTTGGAGAAGTTGGCGCATTAGAATGTGGATTGTATTGCATGCAGGTTGTCACAGAACCAGAGTCAGAGAGTTCTAAACCGTCACCTGAGTATCGAGGACCATCCCATGAGAGCATTACGCCCATTGGACGTGATGGCATTGGGTGAATATATCCAGACTGAAATGGCTGAGGGATTGACGAAAATGTCGCAGAGGCAGGCGGAAGAGCACCCGGAAAGGACAATTGAACATTTTCTTCGAATGGAAAGTTCGGATTGTTAGAGTCACTGGGTAACAGTGACCAATCATCTTCGCCTTCGTCTTGAAGCAACCACGCTCGTGAACCGGCGCGGTATACACCAAGGTCCAAATAATATGGAAAAACTTTTGATGCATTGGTTGGATAAGTGGCCGGCCGTCGACCGACCTTAAACCCAGAACCATCTTCAGTGGAAATATCGATGTAATTTCCAACATCTGCAATGCCAGACAAGTATGACGAAGGCTCATAAACCGTCTGACATGAACCGACTTTAGATGGTGGTGCTGCAAAACTGCCAAAGAACACATCTGGTGCGGGGGTATCCGTGTCAAAGACAAATGAAGTGGCAGATACGAGCGAATAAGGTGCTTCAAAATCACCGAGTGCCGGTCCTGAAGCGATGTATGAACTCAAACCCAATAGCCCCAAAGGCAATGCACCTCCCCCAAATTCCACAAAATCGTAGGAAGCCAACCCTCCGTAAAGCGTTGGGCTGGGAGAAATCTCATCGGGATTTAAGCCAACACCAGCAAGTTTGTAGTTTGCTTGTTTGGCATCACGACCGCAGGCCACAAGGCTCAGGCCAAGAATAAACAAAATATTTCGTGACATGACTTACTCCTACCAGCCTGTACCAAGGCCAAGATAAATTCGGAACCCTGCAGGTTCTGTTTCGTTTGAAAGTTCATCTCCAACTGCACTATCATTGGTATCGAAGATGTCATCCCCATCTACATCACCCCAACCACGGATTTCGTTGAAACCGTAGGCCAATCGGAAGAAACTGTCCCAAGACATCGTATGGTAAAGCACACTGGACATACGAAGTTCAAATGACAAATCATACAGCATGTAGTTTCCATTTTTATAGGCAATGTCCCTAAATGGGATTTCTCGAACCACATCTTCAGAGTTGTATGCAATTCGTTCATCAAACCGGCTCCGATAGAAATCTGCTGGATCAGAGGGTGGACGGAAAGACCAAAGGTTTCCAGCCGTTCCACCAAACTGGGCATACACACCTGTGATATACAGCGGACCATGCATCCATTTTTGTTCAGGCCGCGTCAAAGGGAAACGGTACGCCATATTGGCAATCATCATGGTTTCACCACCAAGTGACCAAGCGGGGTAACCTGCAAACGGGGTGTTTGGCTGGATGGAACCGTATCCTAGATTATAAGGATGACGCCCACCTGCTCGAAACTCGTCATTCAAAGCCACATTTCTGTCAATCATCCCAAACTGTGTGTCAAGCTGAATCACATGCTTGCGGTTTTGAGCTTCTCTCAAGAAGTCAAAGCCGAATGCAGGAATACTAAAGTTCTTTGTGTATCTGGCCTCATATCGATTGTATTGATATCGATCGAGCAATTCACCGTCGTCTACATTGACCCCGCCATAATCTTCAAAGACAATGTCGGTCAAGCCATGAGACCATATGGCTTCAAAAGTATGCCCGTAATAAGGGTTCGGTGAACGAGCCAATCGCTGGTTATTCGAATGACGAATAATGGCATTGGTAGAGACACTCCACATGAACGGTTCCCAATCCACAGCATCAATTCCTTTTAAGGAAAAATCAAATCCACTAACACCAAACATGGTCATTAATCTGCTGTTCCATTGATAGCTTGCAGAACTGCCAAAGAAACGCTGTGACTGAAGTCGCCGTATTTCATAGATGGATTGATCTTCTGTTGTCGTTGGGTCATTGTCTTCGTCCAACAGGAACCCTTGGTCGAACTTGCCCTGAAACAAACCACCGAAGATTTGGAAGGTAGGTGCAAATTTATCAAGTGTGTATCCGGTTTGTAAGATCGTGTCTTCACCAAGCAAGGTGTAAGCGAACAGATTGTGTGACTGAGTGTAGTCCATCAATTGCATCTGTGCACCAGCCGAAATTCCCCAGTTGGTACGGGAGTCATTGGTCATTCGGTAGATAGGAATAAACACCGGCGATGAAACCGCCCGAAGTGGGTTGTACTTGGTGGTCATCGAGTCAAAATGGGAGTAGTCGAGAACTTCTTCCATGAAATCAGCGGCATACTCTTCGGTAAAAGGCGCATTAAAATACTGAGTTGCTTCTGCATTTAAGAAGTGCTCACTCGGTAAGCCGTACACCTTCCAGCCATTGGCCGTATAATACAGATAGATTAAGTCACCATCAGCTGTAATCTGCGGCGAATAGGCACCATTGATGACATTTGTGATTTGTTTATACTCTTCAGTTTCAGGGTCATAGCTGTAAATATTGGCAATACCATCTGGGTCAGCAGAGAAATATATTCGGCCGTCAGTGGCAGACCAATGTGGGTCCTGCTCTTCCCATTCATCCATCATCAAAGGTGTAATTTTTCCGGTAACGGCATCCACAAGGTAAAGATTTTGTTGGAAGTTTCGATGGAGTGCAACAACAAGCTGCGTGCCGTCCGGTGACCAGTCGACCGTTCTCATCCAAGTTCCATCTGTATAATTTGTCAAGTATTCCTTGTTGGAACCATCAAAGTCAATTGTGGCAAGATTGATGGTACCGTCTGTGTATTCTAGAAATGCAATTCGATCGCCTTCTGGATTGACAGAAGGATCATGCCCTCGGAAAGTGTTTGGAATTTTATGCCATTCTCCCTGCCAAACTTTCTTTTTCCGAAAACCTTTTAGTGCCGTTCGTGATGCAATGGTGTCTTTGCCATACTTATAAGATTGAAGGGGTGGGTATTTGAATACATACAGCTGGTTCCAATCATATCCATCAAGCTCGAAAGTAAGTCCAGTGGCTTCTTGGAACAAGCCTCTCGGGTAATTTTCCTCGCGACCAGTCAAAACAATGGCTTCTTGGTTTGGAACAAAGTCCCAACCGTGGTCAAATGTTCCATATGGCACTCGAAAAGATTGGGTTTGACGTTCGATTAACTTTGCTGGATTCTGTGGCACATTTCCAGTGAATGCCCGAACAGATTCTGGTTCGTATCGACTCACTTTTACAGTATATCTGTCCAACCTTCCAATGTACTTACCATCGGGTGAAACTCTAGGTTCAATGTTCCATAAT
>JAYYJC010000283.1:0-10000 GCA_036146655.1 Myxococcota bacterium
CGTCCAGCTTCTCCGTCGGACATTGTTCCATGAAGGCCATTACGCTGACTTAAAAGCCCTTCTTGAAAGTGAGGCTCAAAATGGAGAGACCACTGAAGACACCGGTGGTTACCCTTACCTCGCAACAGTAGAGGCCTTTGAGGGTATGGTTGTCAGCACGGGAAAAGCCGTAGAGGTGCGTCATGACCCTGGCATAGATCGAATCCTCGCAGTAGAGGCAATTGAGGTTTTGGAGGAATCAAGATCCACCTATGACACTTTGTTTGGTGGTGGACCTGACCATGACATCGTTCTTGATATTTTTCCAACCGCAAAACGCTTTATGATGGCCTCTGGTTTACCACCAGAGTCGGTTCGAACGACGGGTGTGATAGCGCTTTCTAAGTGGAATCGACTGTTGCTGACCTCACCTAGGTCAACTTCACGGGGGTACGCTTGGAAGGATACCACTGCGCATGAGTACATTCATTTGGTGGTGGCATGGCGGACAAAAGACAATGCCCCAGTTTGGCTTCAAGAAGGACTGGCCAAATACCTTGAAGCGGCGTGGAGAGGTGAGCGAAAGAACTATTTGAGTGCCTATCAAATGTCATTGCTGGCCAAAGCCATACGGGATGACTCTTTCGTTCCATTTGAAAAGTTTGCCCGGTCAATGGCGTACCTTGACTCTAGTGAAGAAGCAGCATTGGCATTTGCTCAAGTGGCGACAATGGTTGCTTTTATGCAATCAAAGGCGGGTGACTCTGGTTTTACGAACTTGATGGACGGATTGAGATCAGGCCGTTCAGCTGAAGACATGGTGTCATCGCTATCAGGGTATTCTGATTTTAATGAATTTCTTTCAGCTTGGAAAGCATACATTCGTATGATACCGCTGATTCAAGAAGAACTTGCAGAGTTGCCCGTCAACCTCGATGGCGCTGGGGAAGACTTTGATGATGATCCACTGCTTGGTGCTCGTCAGGACTTGGCGAAGTTTGCCAGACTTGGCGATTTGTTGCTCGAAGCAGACCGTCCGAAAGCGGCTTTAATCGAATACAGAAAAGCCATCGATGAAGATGAGCCGCCCTCTCCAAGTATCTTTGCACGACGATCACAGTGCCACATGGCGCTAGGTGATGTGGGTGCTGCACAGCGGCTCATTGATGAGGGGGTTCGTTTGTATCCTGAATTTCCCATGTTGCTAAAGTCGGCTGGCGATGTTTACCGTGCGCTCAATCAACCTGAAAAGTCCATTGCATTTTACCGCTTAGCACACGACATAAACCCATATCAAGTCGAGCTTCAGCAGCTTCTTATCAGCCAGTATGAAGCATCTGGTCAGACTAAAATGGCTGATCACCATCGATACATACAAGAAATATTAAAGGCAGGTGGTGCCTACGAAGTTCCACCTTCAAACGGAGAAGAATAAAATCATGTCAACAGACTCAGAATTTTTTGATGCGTTGCCACAGCGCAAAAACGCCCTTATCAATGAAATCCGCAAAGCGGTCGTTGGGCAAGATGAAGTGATTGAACAACTTCTGGTGGCCTTATTCAGCTCAGAGCATTGTTTGCTTATCGGTGTCCCTGGGCTCGCAAAAACCTTATTGATCAATACTGTGGCGCAAGCACTTGGATTGTCATTTGGGCGCATTCAGTTTACCCCAGACATGATGCCATCCGACATTACGGGTTCTGAAATACTGCAAGAAGACAAGTCATCCGGTGAACGACATTTGATATTTCAGCGTGGTCCTGTGTTTACCAATCTTCTTCTTGCGGATGAGATCAATCGAACGCCTCCAAAAACACAAGCAGCCCTTTTACAAGCCATGCAGGAAAGACAAGTTACTGCTGGACGAGAAACCATGGTTCTTGAACCCCCATTTTTGGTATTTGCCACACAAAATCCAATTGAGCAAGAAGGGACATATCCCTTACCAGAAGCCCAGCTGGATCGATTTATGTTTTCAGTTGTGGTTGGGTATCCCTCCGAAGAAGAAGAAATGTCAATTGTTTCTCAAACCACAATGGGCAAAACGGCAGAAATTCAGCCTGTGATACATCAAGAAGAGCTGATCCGTTATCAAAAGTTATTGCGGCAGTTGCCGACTTCAGACAATCTGATTCGCTACGCCGTTCGTCTTGTTCGAGCGTCTCGGCCTGACACAAGTGCAATTGGTGCCATCAAAGAATATGTGCATTGGGGAGCAGGTCCACGGGCGTCTCAATTTCTTGTGGTTGCTGCAAAGGTGCGAGCCGCTCTTCATGGTCACAGCAGCCCAAGCATCGAAGATGTTCAGGCTGTGGCTGCCTCTGTGCTTCGCCATCGCATGGTCCGAAACTTTAAGGCAGAGGCCCAGAGTGTCACGCCAGAGGATTTGGTTTCTCAACTGATTGCGGGTGTTTCGACCACATGAATACCGTATGGGATCCAGAAACTGTTGCCCGTGCTGCACGGATTCAACTCCGCGCCCGTGAACTGGCGTGGGGCTACCGAGTCGGTCAGCATGCCTCAAAACGCGTTTCGAAAGGCATCGAGTTTATGGACACCAAAGAGTATGCCCCTGGTGATCCCATTCGTGATATTGATTGGCGAGTGGCTGCTCGAAGCGACCGTCTGGTCATTCGTCGACAAGTGGCAGAGACGGATCTTAAAATATTTTTGGTGTTGGATGCGAGTGCTGACATGAATGCGCCCTCGGACTCCATTGCTGACTCTCCCTTCGACAGAGCCGTTCTGTTATTGGCCAGCCTCGCAATATTATTACAGCGAAGGGGCAATGCCGTGGGCTTGCTTGTTTTGGGTGGCGGTGAATCTGAACCCGTGTACCTCCCCCCCAAACGGTCCAAAACCCACTTGTCGTTATTGATGACAACTTTGGCCGCCATTGAGCCATCAGGCCGTGCTCAGATTGCAGATGGGTTGTCCTTTTGTGCCCAACACTTCAATGCTCGCTCGCTCTGTGTGGTCTTCTCAGATCTAATGGAGGACAATTCAGAATGGCCTAGGGCTTTAAACGCCTTGGCAGCACGGCATGTGGATGTGCGAATGGCGCATGTGTATTCTGAAAAAGAATTTGAACTTGATTTTGAAAAGCCCATTCAATTCTACTCTCAAGAGGGACTTGGTCTGCTCCCAGTTGATCCGGAAGCCATTCGGGAGGCATTTGCGGAGGTCTGTTCAGCGTACAAGTTAGAGTTGGTTCAGCAATTTTCAAACTCAAAGGGCCTTTATGTGCCTTGTCCCATTGAATATGCGCCAGGAGAAGCATTGATTCGTCTCCTAAGGGGCGTCTAGATGAATCTTCTTTGGTTGACTCCCCTGGCTGCATCTTTGATGTTCTTTGTATTCGGGCCACTTATTGCGCACCTGTTTCGACAACCACCTAGTCAAAAGAGGCATTTTGGGGCGATGATGTTGTTGTTGCGGTTGCCAAAACAACTCCGAAGGCGCCGTCGCATTCAAGATTGGCTTTTGCTCGTGTTGAGGATTCTCTGCATCATGCTTTTTGTTATGGCAGCCCTTCAGCCAGTGTTGCGGTGGCCAGAATCAAACACAGACCTTGAACAAGCCAAACGCATGGTGTTCATTTTAGACGACAGCCTCTCCATGGATCATGTGGTTGAAGCCAAAGGGCTCAATTTAGATGACCAAACAGCTTTTACAACCGCCCGAAGTGCCATGGTCGAACAAGTAAAAAGTTTGCCCGAAGGGGTTGAAATTGGCCTTGTCTTAACGGCAGGAGAAGCCAAAACACTTACACCAGAATTGAAATCCGACCGCGCTGAGATCATGACATTGATCACAGAACGCAGCCAGCAATTTGGTGATACAGACCTTGCCGGTGCCCTAAAACAGGCTCGTCGCCTTCTCGATGGCAGAGGGGGTTCTATTCATGTGTACAGCGATGAAGCGGGTTTGGGTACAGTCTCTGCCTGCGAAGAAGAGCTTTCTTTGCTTGCCAGTCAAAAGGCGGCTCTTGTCCCCCATTTAACTCGAGCAGAGCGTCCCCAGAATGTGGCAGTGGTTTCAGCCGTTTACGGTGAAGGCGTGGAAGGCGGGTCTGTTCGATTTGAGCTTCGCAATTACGGTGAATCGGAACGAGAGGTAACCACCACCGCTATCCTACCAGACGGCACTGAAATCAATACATTTGTCACGGTGCCTGCTGGAGGCCTTACTGAGGAAATGGTCACGGTACCCCGGATAACAGAAGGGGGTATTGGGAGCATTCGGGTTGACGACGATGGTTTAAAATCTGACAACCTGTTTTATTTCCAATTGCCTCAAATTGGAGCTGCTCGAGTTTTGCTCATTGATGGTGAACCTGGCGCAACCACATCAGACTCAGAGATTTACTATCTAGAGCGCGCAATCGCGCCATGGGGCAGTAACCGTGGGGGAGCCTTGCCAGATGTGGTCGGTGAAACCGGAATTGCGCTCTTAAATCGAGAGACCCATCGGGTGGTCTTTATGGCCAATATAGGCAACCCAGCTTCATTGGCTCCAACACTCACAGCCTTTGTACGAGACGGTGGGGGACTATTTGTGTCACTTGGAGACAATGTGACTGTCGAGCGGTATAACTCAGCACTTTCTGATATTTTACCCACGCAGCTCAGGGCACTTGAACAAGTGAGCCATGCACAGGAAAAGGGAAAAGGGACACGGATACCCGATGTCGAGCATCCCATATTTAGTCCTTACAAGCGCGGCGGACTATCTGGTTTTTCGCAGCTGCGATTTAAATCCATCTTTTCAGTTGAGCCGTTCGATACCAACGATCGGTCCAAAGTCCTTCTTGAACTCGACAATGGAATGCCATTGCTTATTGAGCATAAGGTTGGTCAAGGAATGGTGTACTTGTTGACAAGCACCATTGACGACGAGTGGGGAAATCTTCCCCTCCAAGCGACCTTTTTACCGCTCATTCAGCGAAGCATTGCTCAACTTGGAGGTGCGTCAGGCTCAGGTGGGCAGCGCATTAAAGGTCTCGTGGATGAACCCATTCGGCTTGATTTTGGCGGGTCTGTTGTGGATTTGGTTGTTGATGGTCCTGCAGGACCTGTATTTACGCAAAAACAAGGCAACTCAATTGTATTCACACCTGCTGTACCCGGTGCTCACATTGTTCATGCAAAAGGCGGACCACCGTTGGCACAAGCGGCGGTCAATATTAATCCAGACGAGTCCGTCATTGAGCGTCCACAGGGCTTGCTAGAAACGGCAGCTGCAATCGAACCAGAGGCATTTACCAAAAGGGTTCCCTTGTTTCCTTACTTTCTTTGGCTTGCACTTGCGTTATTTGCGCTTCAAGCTTGGTTGGCATGGCATAATCAGGAGGACAGTGATGTCGTACACGCGTAGGGATTTGATCACATTGATGGGGGCCATGGGTCTGACTCATACCAATGCGGCATTTGGTTTGGGACCGTCGAGTCTTTTCGATGTGACTGAACTTCAACTTGAAGAAGGGACATTGTCCCGTCCCAGTGCATGGAAGCGGGCATTGTATGAGTTGGTGAGTGCCACCTCTGTTGAATCTTCGCTTAGTGTCTTTCAAGTTAATCCAATGGATGTGGCCATATTTCAGCGTCCATTTGCAGTCTTGATGGGTTCAGGGCCTCTACCCAAATTGAACGATGAATCCATACTAAATCTTCAACGGTTTATACAGTCTGGTGGCTTTATATTTGTGGACGATACCACTGGTGCCACAGAAGGTGCCTTTTATGATTCTTTTCGAAGGCTCGTACAGCGTATCTTTCCAACTCGACCCTTGGCGCCATTGGGAGACGACCACTCCATATTTCGGTCTTATTTTTTACTTGATAGGCCGCTTGGACGAACAGCCGCTCGAAATTATCTAGAAGGCGTCACCATCGGACACACCACTCCCATTGTCTATTGTCACAACGATCTGAGTGGTGCACTTGAACGGAGCCAAACCGGTCAAAATCGGTATCCAGTTGTCCCTGGTGGAGAAACCCAACGCCGAGAATCCATCAAGTTGGCCATCAACCTCATTTTGTATTCGCTTACCTCAAACTATAAGCATGATGTGGCCCACGTCGCTGAACTCATTCGAGAGGGAAGACTATGATGTCTTTTTTAATTGGCGGTGCACTGACGGAGGATGCTCAGTTGAGTTTTGGAGCATCTCAAACAGCAATCATTTTGGGAATCATTGCACTGATTGTTGCATTGTCAGGATTGTATTGGACTCGTCGTCAGACAGCTCATCAGTATTTAAAGCTTGAGATGGTACTGTGGTTAAGTGCCGCACTTGTGCTTGGAGTGGCCCTTACTCAACCCACTCTGACCTCTGACAGTGGCCGCTTAGATAAAGGCCGCTTTGTGGTTCTCATTGATAAGAGCGCATCGATGGGAGCGATTGAGGACGGACAAGCCCGGTCGGACAGGATTCCAGAAATCTTGAAACAGATCCGCACTGATCTCTCCACAGACATCGAAGTATTTGGCTTTGACTCTCAATTGCATGTGGGCATGCCTGCGAGCTATACAGGCATGGACAGTGACCTTGGTGGTGCTCTCACTCAACTCAATGATCGGTATCTCGGTCAACAGCTCGCAGGTATTGCAGTCATTACAGATGGAATTGACCGTGGTGCGCTTGGTCAACAACTTGAAATGGGCGCAGAGGTTCAACTGCCTCAGTTGAGTGGACCAATCACCTTTTATGGGGTTGGTTCGGTCGAGTCCCTGTTTGATGTGTCCGTGGTCAATGTGTCCGCTGGGAACTTCGCATTTCAGAGGATGGATTTCGAGTTGGATGTTCAATTGAAGGGGCCACCCAACTACGAAACCAATGTCATATTATCATCGAATGGCCGTGAATTGGAGTCACAGCCCGTGCGCTTTAATGAAACGGGTGAGGGGCGTGTCCAGTTCATTCAGCGTCCGCTTGAAGTCGGACGGCTGGCCTGGGAAGTCAATGTGCCTGTAGATCCCAGAGACATGGCCCCAGCCAACAATGTTTATCCGGTTGTGGTGAAGGTTGTCCGTGAAACCACTCGAGTGCTTCAAGTCTGCGGCGCCCCAAGTTATGACCAGAAGTTTCTGAGACTTTTTTTAAAGCAAGACCCAAGTGTTGAGTTGGTCAGCTTCTTCATCCTTCGGACCTACGATGATTTTGGGGCAGGCTGGGACTCTGATGAACTGTCGTTAATTGAGTTTCCATATCGCACTTTGTTTAGCCGAGACCTCAAGACCTTTGATTTGGTGATGCTTCAAAACTTTGACTACAAATCATTTTTCCAACGAGACTCAATGGAGCTTTTATCCAACATTAAAGAATATGTGCTGGATGGAGGTGCATTAATCATGCTGGGTGGTGATCGCAGTTTTGATTTGGGTGAATACAACAACACACCGATTGCGGATATCCTACCGGTTCAACTCGGGGTGGCAGGCGAGTTGTCCTCGGCATTGCCGTTTCAGCCACAGTTAACCGTGAGTGGGGCACAGCACCCCATCGTTCAGCTGTCGTCTTCGCCTGAACGGTCGAGGGATGTATGGTCACGCCTTTCTGAAATGGATGGGTTTAACAAAAATAATGGGCTGGCCGAGGGAGGGGCAGCACTCCTTCAGCATCCCACTGCTCGTACAGACAATGGTCAGCCCGTTCCCATTTTGGCTGTCAAAGAGGCGGGAAAGGGGCGCATCATGAGTCTCGGTGTTGACTCGAGCTGGCGCTGGTCATTTAGTGAAGCCGTTGAGGGTGAAGGCAACCTCGCATACTTGCGATTTTGGAAAAATGCCCTCCGTTGGCTTCAGGCTGACCCTGAGGATCTTCAGGTGGTGGTCACACCTGAACGCGAAAATGCCTTATTAAATCAAGAACTTGGTATTGAAGTGTGGGTGAGAGACACATCTTATTCCGCGGTTGCTGGGGCAAGTTTTGATGGTTTCGTCGAAACGCCAAGTGGTGAACGAATCCCAATCAGTGGAACCACAGGCGATGCAGGCGAAAGCCAAGTGGTTTTTACCCCCACTGAGCAAGGCACACATCGGATACAGGTCTATTATGGTGAACAAACCGCAAAAACAGTTTTTGCAGCCACCGCACGAGAGCCTGAACTCCTTGAACTCCAAAGCAAGGCAACATGGCTTAAACAGTTGGCACAGCGAGCGCCGAAGGGCGGACTATTTGTTGAAGAAGGCCGTTACCAATCTCCTTTGATCGACACCACCGCACAAAGAGAAATACCTGAGCGGACCATTATTCAACTGGGTGCAGCGCCTCTCTGGCCACTTTTGTTCGGAGTCTTTGCCGGTGCTGGATGGATATTAAGGCGCCGAGATGGCGGCCGTTAGGGCTGGTTAATACACAATATCAAAGCGATCAAACTCCATGGTAAATGTGCCACGACCTTTTGTCATGGAGCGGAGATTGGTCATGTAACCCAATAGTTTTTCCAATGCGCAGTATCCGTGCAATGAACGCATTCCGGTGCCTGCACTCTCTTGGTTGTTAATTTCTGCGTGCCTTGAAAGCAGGTCACCTTGAACACCGCCAACATACTCATCTGGAACCACGACCTCTATTCTCATGATCGGTTGCATTCGTGCACCTCCGGCATTGATCAGTGCTTCTCGAACGGCTTGTGCGCAGACCATACGGAGGGCTTGAGGTGAAGAGGCCGATCCAAAGACCTCAACGGCCTCAAGACGAACAGAGACATCTTGAAGGATCGCACCTTCAATGGGTCCACCAGAAAGTGAGTCATTGACCCCTGACTCAATGGCTTCAAGTTGTGCTGCATTTAGATTCGTTCCTTCAGGAAGGATCGCATAGTTCTTTACTTGTGCAAGCACACCTGCACCACGGCTGGAGGGCTCCGCATGCACTTTGGCCCTGGCATGTAAATGGATGTCTTTGTCTCCTGCCTTGAATTTTTTGTTCAAGGTGACATTGGCACTGCCTTCGGTTTGAACGGTTTCACGGGTAGTGACTCGAGGACGTCCTGCTCTGAGTTTTATGTTAAACTCGCGTTCAATGCGTTCGAAAATAATCTGCAGATGAAGTTCACCCATGCCTCTGAGTATTCTTTGACCTGTTTCGGCATCTTCTTCATAGCGAAGTGTGGGGTCCTCTTCACAAACCTTTGAAATGGCTTCAAGCATTTTTTCTTCGTCCTTGGAGGACTGAGGTTCTATTGCCAGTCCGAGTACTGGTTCCTTGGCATCGATGGACTCGAGTAAAAACTCCTTGCCAATGTGGCAAATGGTATCTCCAGTGGTCGTCTTTTTAAGTCCTGCGAGCAAAACAATCTGTCCGGCTTCAGCTCGGTCCAATGCTTTTTTTGAATTGGCGTCAATGTCATATACTCGAGTGACTCGCTCATGGACATTTTTCTTGCCTGCTGCACAAATCTTTTCTCCAGGTGTCAAGACTCCTTGGTAAATGCGTGCAAATACATGTCGACGACCATCCCACATTTGAACTTTAAAAGCCAACGCCACCAGCGGTGCATCGTTGATCATTTCAATGCGGACCTCTTCGCCTTTTAAGTTGGTTGCCTTCGAAGGAGGCCGTTCATTTGGTGAGGGAAGTATCTCCAATGCTGCATCTAAAATAGGCTGTACGCCCCAATTTTTCAAAGCAGAACCACCGAAAGCTGGGTGTATTTTACCTGCAATTGTAGCCAGACGCAGTGCCTTAAGAGCATCACTCAATGAAATGGCTTCTTCACACAGTACAGCTTCAGCAAAGGCTTCAAAGTCATCGTCTTCAACATCAGCTTCTGCGGTTGCAAACAACAGGCTGTTGTATCCTTCTGACCAGCGTTCAAATAAGGGGTGTCCTTCTATGACCGATTCACTCGTGACCGTCTCACCGTTGTCCCCTGAAAAGGCATAGACCCGTTGATGAAGCAGATGCAGTACACGGTTGTCTTCGAGTGGGATTCCAACGGCTACAGGATTGCCTTCTAAACGGTTTTCAACCGATTCCAACGCCTGTTCAAAATCTGCGCCAGGTTTGTCCAT
>JAYYJC010000284.1:0-10000 GCA_036146655.1 Myxococcota bacterium
CTTGTTGATGAATAAAATCCGAGGAACTGCGAACTTGTTGGCTTGACGCCAAACTGTTTCGGTTTGTGGCTCTACCCCTCTCACACCATCCATTACAATGACTGCACCATCGAGCACTCGCATGGATCGTTCTACTTCAATTGTAAAGTCGACATGGCCTGGTGTATCCACCACTTGGATGACATGATCATTCCACGGACACCGCGTAACCGCAGTGGTAATTGTGATCCCGTGCTCTCTCTCTTCTGGCATGTAGTCCATATGGGCAGCGGCCTCATGAACTTCACCAATGCGATGGTTTGCTCCGGTATAAAATAAAATTCGCTCCGTTAATGTCGTCTTCCCAGCGTCAACATGTGCTGCAATTCCAATGTTTCGTACTTGGTCGAGTGAATTAGACATCCTGCGCTCCTGTCATGTGCGTTATGTTGATGGACGCCTTGTAACAGATTTGGATTCATTGGGTGATGGTCCAACACCATCTTTTCGGTGAACTTTTGAGGAACTCGATGAAAATAGCTGTGATTGATGACGATTCAGCCATAATAATGTTGCTTGATTTGGCATTAACAGCAGATGGGCATGAGGTGGTGTCTGTACTCGTTAAAGATCAAACTGTGTCTGCTCTGGTCGACGGATTAAGAAACCATCGTCCGTCAGCAGTCATTCTGGATTACCTGCTGCCAAACATTGATGCAATAGACTTAAAAAACAAGCTCTGCACGGCCCTTCAACTGGACCCAAAATGTGTTATTTTCTTGACGGCATCTCCAGAAGCTCTGTCTGATGATCATCCCTGCATCGCTAAACCGTTTGCACCGCTTCAGATCTCAGCATTGGTTTGTGACATGTTGCCGTTTAAAATCCAAGGGACGAATAACAATGATGGATAAACTTGAAGCGTTGAGACGAATGTTTGCCCGAACACTTCCAGAGCGCTTCGTGACTCTTGAAAAGCTATGGAAGAAGTATCTCGAAAAGCCAAATCCGCTCTTTCAAGATAATTTTCATCGAGAAGCCCACAATTTGGTGGGTGCCTGCGGAAGTTTTGGTCTGACCGAGATCAGTGAGTCGGCCCGAGAAGTTGAACTTTTGGCTGCGGAGTTTCCTGTTGAGATCAACCGCACCCGTGATGCCATGCAAGAACTTTCCAAGCGTTGTTTGTTGTTGGCTTCAAGCATTCGAGAAAATAATCACACAGAAACCTTGCACGCCGATTCAAGTCTTAGAGATCAAGCGGCCAAAAGCAAAATATCCCGTCCAGTGCTATTTTTAGCAGCAGAACGGTACTTTGATTTAGAGTTTACAGCACAATTGCGACTGTTTCGATTTGAGCCTGAGTTTGTGACTGAAATTCCAGTTGAAACCAATGCATCTGTGATTGTTTTACCGTTGGACAGTGATCTCGACCTTGAACAGGCCCAACTTTTGAGTGAATCTCATCACATTCCACTCTTTATCATTGCTCCTGCGGGTGATTTTCAGTATCGATTGCAAGCCGTTCAATTGGGGGCTCGGGCATTTTTCTCAGTTCCGCTTGCACCCGTACCCTTTGTAGATGCCTTGGAGCGATGGACCATCAGCAACATCGAAGAACCCATCCGTGTTTTGTTGGTTGATGAGGACCATTTGGTTGCTGAATATTTGTCCTCTCAAATTGAACAGGGTGGTATGTTGACTCGCATTATTGAGGACCCCATCCGTTTACTTCAGGCCATGACAGAATGGCGACCTGATGTGGTTTTACTCGATATGAACACTCCAAGGTGCAGTGGTCTCGAGTTGGCTTCTATCATCCGTCAAAATGAAGATTTCTTGAGCATTCCAATTATATTTTTGACATCTGTCCGAAAGGATGTCTGGCGGGCCAAAGCCATTCAAATGGGTTGTGATGAATTTTTGGTGAAGGGAACAGACAACCGGCACTTACTTGAGATTGTGCGTTCTAGGGCACGCCGTGCTCGAAAACTTCGAGCACTCACAGAAAGAGACTCGTTGACGGGCCTTTTCAATCACACACGCATTAAAGAACGCCTAGTGCTTGAGGTGGCCCGGTCTCAACGAGATAATTCGCCGTTGGTATTTGCGATGATCGATATTGATCACTTCAAGTCCATCAATGACACTTACGGCCACATGATCGGCGATCAAGTCATTAAAAATCTGTCTCGTATGCTGAAAGACCGATTTCGAACCACAGATGCGGTGGGCCGTTACGGCGGAGAAGAATTTGCGGTGGTTTTGCCCAATGCCACTTCTGACAATGCGCTTGAGATTATAGAGTCACTAAGGATTCAGTTTGCACAGATACAACACATTGCAAGTGATAAGGATGCTCGTATCACATTCAGTGCCGGAATTTGCGCCTTGAGTGATGAGTTAGATGAAATCACCATTTGCGCTGCCGCTGACTCAGCCCTTTATTTGGCCAAACGAGGTGGGAGAAACCAGACCGTGGTGTATGCAGGGTCACCGCTCGAGTAGAACTTCACCCATCAAGCCGTTGCCGGCAGCGCCGCTGCCATCAGAAATTCGAATGATGCACTGTCCTTGGATCAAACTGCCCAGTCTTTCGCCTTCCACTCGGAATTGATAAGTGCTGTCTTCTTCTTCGATGTCGGCTTTCATCAACACATACTTTCCGGTGTAATCCCCATTGAGCGGACTTACCAAAAGCTTGTCATTCCAATCAAGAAGCCGCATGTCTCCTTCAACGATGTAGCCATTGTCTCTCCAAACCTCAGCTTCTACAACCATGTCTTGGGATAGGTTTCCGTCATCAAATTTGCATGTCCCTGTCCATGTTCCCAGTAAGGATTGTGAACAGCCTATCAAAAAAAATAGCATAAACACGGTCTGTCCCCTTAAGTCATGGGTTAAAGATACCTTCGAATTCTGGTGCGTGCAATGGAACGAACACTCTTTATTGGTGATGTACATGCCTGTTCTGAAGAGCTGGCTAATCTCTGTCAGTTGGTTCAGCCGACCCAAGTGTATTTGGTCGGTGACTTGTTTACAAAGGGGCCAGATCCAATCGGTGTGTGGGAACTCATTCAATCCCATCAGATGCAATCTGTCTTGGGAAACCATGATGTTGCAGCCCGCCAGTTATCAGAAAATCTCGGTTTACCAAAAGCGGCTCGTAAATGGCTCTACGGGTTGCCAATCCGGATTGATGGAAAAGGGTGGACATTGGTTCATGCTGGTATTCATCCAAAGGGTGGACTAACAACGCAGCGGATGGCCACAATGATGCGCTACTGGACAGATGGACGGTTTTGGTTCGAACATTATTCTGGACGGTCTATGGTGATCTATGGACATGATGCGAGAAGAGGTCTGCAAGACCGTCGACCCCATTCACTTGGACTAGACACTGGCTGTGTCTATGGTGGACAGCTCACGGGGTATGTCCTTGAAACGGATGAACTGGTTCAGGTCAAGGCCAAATCCGTTTATCTGCCCGTTAGTGGTTAAATTAAAACAGCCCGAACAAATGTTCGGGCTGTTCAAGGGTTGAATAAGTTCAGTAAACTTATTCACCGCCTCCGAAGGCACCTTTGATGTCTTTCAAAACATCCATGGCAGCTTTGGTAGCGCCTTTTACGCTTTCAGGAAGCTTTGCAGCAGCTTGAGCGTTGGTCTTGACGTGAGGAATGGCTTTCTTAAGAGCTTTCATTCCAGCGATGTCCTTGTTCTTAAGAAGATTTTGAACTTCTGCAGTTGCCTTTGTAGGGGCTTCTTTTGCAGCAGCAACAACTTCTTGAACTTTAGAACCAAGATCCTTGAGCTTTGCAAGGCTTTGTACGATGGCTGCAATAGCACCACGGATTTCTTCGCCAGCAGCTTTGACTTCGTCACCAGCTTCGTCGAAAGAAATGTCTACTTTGCCGTCTGCGAAGCTGGGCTTGACAGACTCTTTGTTAGCACCAACCCAAGCTTTGAATGCATCAGCGAAGGCTGCGCCTTCTTCTGCACCAATGGCCTTAAGGATTCGAGTCTTAGCGCCGCTAATTGACTCATTGATACCATCAAATGTTGCGAAGAGATCGCTGACGGGCAGGAAGATGTCATCAACAAAACCGACATTGGTCTTAACAATACCACCGGGTAGGGTTTCTACTTGCTGTTCAGCCGCAGCTTCTCCGCCTTTGTCTCCGCCTTTCTTAGCGAAAGCATCGTTGCTGAAACCAAATGACAATGTGCCAACCAACAAGGTTGCAATAAGTGTATTAAATTTCATGGTTGTGTCTCCTTCAATATGACTTGACCATATATACATAGGTCAGAAGCAATCTAAGCCATTTCAACTCGGTTTGACAAGTAAAAAATGCAACTCAAAGTGATTAAGCCGTTCTTTTCACAAAAACAACGGTGATATTATCACCACCACCACCAATATTGGCCTGATTGGTTAAGTACCAGCAGGCTTGATTGGCATTTTCCTTTTGATGGGCTTCCTGTAGCAATCCACCAAACTCGTAATGGCTCTGGGCGGCGTAGTCAGTAAGGCCGTCAGAGCAAATTAAGAAGCTTTCATTTTGCAGTATTTTAAACCGCCTAAAGTCGGGGTTGACGAACTCTGCTTCTTCTCGATTTATATCAAAGTGCCCGAGATAGCGAATGAGCGCATAGCCTTCATCTTCGTTGAAAATGGGCATGCCCTGTCGAAGCTTTTCTCCTCTCAAATTGTGATCACCTGTCAAAATGACTGTACCCTCGGTTGTATGCAAGTAAGCCCGTGAGTCACCTAGGGTGGCAACAATGCCATCAGAACCATCAATCAGAGCAACCACAGCTGTGGTCCCCATAGGGGTTTTGTCTCCCAATGAACCGCCCGCAAGTTCCTTTGCAAACTTACAGATGTGAAAGTTTGCCTCTCTCAGCATGTGATACAACAAGCCAGCTAAGTCTTGTTCGTTTGACTCTTTGAGTGACTCTTTGTGTTGTTCCCATATTTGATGGATCACATTCCGTGCGATTGCGCTCGCCATATCTCCGGAACCCGCATCAGAAGTAGATATACCGTCTAAAACACACAGCAAAAGATGATTGCCTTCTTGAGCTATGTAAAATGAGTCCTGATTGGTTTGCATGTACAGTGCTTTGTGTGCTCCAATGTGCGTATCGTAGCCAATGTCATATTGAATGTCTTCTTGAAGCACGGATTCTGATCTCAAAGTATGTTTGGCTTGTGCACTTTCAAGGGCCGTCAGAAGAGAACTCAATGACAATTTGCTTTTGTCTTCTCCAAAAAACTTCAACAACACTGGCAGAAAGTCAACGGGTAAGTCGGGTGCCATTAATGAGAGATGGTTTTGGAGAACCTCGTGGGAGAGGCTAGCAGGTATCATTGGGTTGTGATGGTGCAATATACTGCGCAGCAATTTCGTCGGCTCATCCTCATCAGGTGCGTCTTCTTTTGAGATGATTGTCCACTGGTCATCTAGGTTTTTTATTCCGTCGAAGCTCTGATCCTTTTTCTGGGATTCAATGAGTTGTTGAGTCAGTTCTATGCTGGTCTCGATGATGGTTTCTGCGCTGAGATTCATGGGCCTTTACTTTGTCATTTGGACACACGGATTGAGATGTCACTCCGGATAAATGATGATATAGCACGATCGGAGGGACAGCGTGCAAGGTCAAATTCAGAATCGGTATGAAATAAGAGATCCATTGCACCGTGCAATACAAATTAGCGCATCCGAAAGAGAAGTGGTCGATTCTCCCTTTGTTCAAAGGCTTCGGGATATCCGTCAACTTGGATTTTCACATTACCCTTTTCCTGGAGCCACTCACACCCGATTTATTCACTCATTGGGCGTGATGCATTTGGCAGGTAGAGTCTTTGACGCCGTCTTCGATGACAAACCATTTGTGTCTGCCATTAGACGGTTGTCTTTGAGATCTTGTCTTCGCTTGGCCGCACTCTTGCACGACATTGGACATGGTCCTTTTTCCCACACAGCAGAGTTTGCGATGCCAAACATTCATTCGTTGGGATTTACCAATGTGCCAGATCGACGGGCCGCCCACGAAGATTACACGGTCGCAATACTGCTCTCATCGGAACTGTCTGTCTTGATCGAGGAGAACTTTCCTTTTACATCACGTCATGTGGCTGCACTGATTGACAATCACATTGCGATTGAAGATGACTTTTTCCTGCTTGATGGCATTGACTTGAGACCGATATTATCTCAATGCATCAGTTCCAACTTAGATGTTGATCGGCTTGATTATTTGATGCGCGACTCCTACTATGCAGGTGTGCAATACGGTAAAATTGATGTGGACTGGTTGATCAGTCACATGGCCCGTCATGTCAATCATCAGGGTCAAATGGCGTTGGCATTGGACCGGCGAGCACTCTTTGCATTTGATCACTTTCTCGTGGCTCGGTATCACATGTTTTTAATGGTTTATTTCAATCGAAAATCTGTGGCGTACGAAACCCTGTTGAAGTCTTACATGCGTTCTGACGAGTGTGATTATCGCATTCCAGCCGACTTAACGGCGTACAAGAAAATTGACGACAGTCACCTCTGGCAACATTTGCTTACACAAACGCACCCGTCTGCTCAACGGATTGTCAACCGTCAGCCCGTAAAAACAGTGTTCGAGCATGAAGGAAGTGTGTCAGAGGTCAATTTAGACATCCGTTGCCGTGTACTAGAGGAAGCCGGCATCACAGCCTATGCTTCTCGTTGTTTGGGCAGTTGCTTTTCACCTTTGAAGCCGGACCAACTTCCCATTTATGTTTTGGGTTCCAATGATGATGGTTCGCAGCGGGATACACCATTGTCTTCTATGTCAAGTGCGTTCCGTTATGGAACCTTTGAAATTTGCCTTTCTCGCATCTATGTTCAACGGGCGGATTTAGAAAAGGCCAAAGCTGTTCTAAAATCTTTTCATTCATATGGCGAACAATTGTCCCTACATTGAGTTTCTGATCAAAAACTGTCTGTCAGCACCCACGCATTTTGTATTGATTGTTCCCCGTATAGGACTTTCGGTTTACAATACTGACCTTGGAGTTTAAATGTACAAAGACGATAAGAAATCTGGTGAAGCGCTATTGTCTGTCATTGAAAGTGTAATCCGATCCGACACTGAGATTATTTCTGAGGTGGAGCGGTTAAAAAGCAGCCAGCAGGGACTTGAACCGTCTGAGAGGGCCATTGAGATCATCGCACTGTATTCTAACCGCTCGGCAATTTCGGGTGGTGCATCTGCGCTTCCTGCGCTCATTCCAGGTTGGGGAACACTCGTAACGGTGGTTGGTGGTGCGTTGCTCGATACAGCCTTGTTACTCAAGTTTGAGGTTGAAATGGCTTTGGCGTTATGCTGGAACTTCGGTTTCGACATCCGAGAACCCGAAGAGCGTCAAATGGCTTTTTTGTTGGCCAGCATCAGCACTTATGACATTAAAAACGGGGAAAACTTCATTGTTGATGTCCTTCAAACAGAGGGCGTTGCAATTTGGAACTATGCACCACGGCAAGTGTCAAAGATTTTATTGATTGTACTTGGACGGTTGGCCCTCATGAACGCAAGCAAATCTATGCTTAAAGCCCTCCCACTTGTCGGTGTGGCCATTGGGTCAGGTTTGAATAAGTATCTGACCACTCGTATTGGCAAACAATGCACTGAACGGCTTGAAGAAAGGCTGCACAACAAAGAGGAGATTCGAGGCCAAGAAGGTGAAGAAGAGTGCATTGTGGACGCCATCATCCAAGATGAACAGGAGTCAGACAATGTCTAATGTCAATGCTGAAGATCTTTACCAAGCAATTTGGCCTTCAGGCGCGCCGATGCGCAATATTGCGTGTCGCCATTGTGGCGTTAAGAACCGAATTAATGTTGGAAGAGCTGTCCTCAAACCGTCGTCTTGTTTGTGTGGCAAATGCGGCGAAACACTCTTTCTCAATTCGCAGTCGTCTTTAATGAACTTGAGCCCCAAAGCCTACCAACATTCACTAGACAAAAAAGCGCTTTCGGCCTTAGAATCCATACCTGGGATGTCTACACTGGTGCGGTGGTTTTTACACGAAATTGGAGAACGCCCGCTCCGATACCATTATTTAGCGTCAAGCATTCAAGTCTCGACTGAACAATTCCCTGAACTCTATGGTTTGCTTCAAGCGGCTCAACGCCGCTTGGATGTCAAATCCACGCCGCAACTCTTTTTGACTCAGTCGCCCGTTGTTAATGCATCTACATTCGGTGCAGAACAACCGACCATTGTGGTCAACTCTGGCATTCTGGACCACCTCGACGATCAATCTGCAGTGTGCGTTTTGGGACACGAACTTGGTCACATACACAGTGATCATTCTGTTTACAAATTGTTGGCTGCCATGCTTGTACAGGGAGGAGCCATCCTTGGAATGATTTCTAAGTTTTTAACCACCCCCATTCAGCTTGGACTTCAAAAGTGGTCAAGATGTGCGGAACTTACTGCTGACCGCGCAGGCTTGCTTGCCTGTGGGCAGGTAGACACTGCAGTGGATGTGCTGATGAGATTGGCTGGCGGACGAAGTGTTGGTGTTAGCGACCGAACAGCGCTTAAAGTGGCCCCTTTTGTTCGCCAAGCCCGTGAACTCGCTCAGGCTGAAAATGAGGGCTGGATGGATAGTGCTGTTGCCAATTGGATGACTGCTGATCGAAGTCATCCGTTTGCAGCTTGGCGTTTGTTGGAATTGATAGAGTGGGTTGAACATGGCAACTACATTGACATCCTTGCAGGCAGATATGTCCGCACTAAACCCAAGGAATCCATCGAAACTTCTGCTTAGGTTTGTCTTGACTTTCCGTGTCTAACAACCATCAGTCCAATCAATGGGATAAGCCAAAATGAAAGATCTTGGGTGGGCGAAGTTGTACATCCTGCTTTGGCTGCCTCATTTTCATCTTCAGCTGCAAGGTTACAATCTGGATCCGGTTCATCACAGAAATTATCGCATTGATTGTTGGCATACCAACCATTGGCTTCGCAAAGGTCTCGACTACCGTGAACATCTTCCACATAATCCAATATCCAGTCTGAAATGAGATCCGTTCGGGTAGACCCAGACATTTGGGCGCAGCCTGCATCTCCCCACGAGTGTACGGCCCACTGAATGTACTGACCGATTGATTCATCATAGTAGTACATCGGCCCTCCTGAGTCGCCTGAGCAAATCTGGGCATTGTTGGGATTGGTACTGCTGTAGGAAATCAGAAACATTTCTTGATAGGCGTCTAGCGTAAGTTCAGCTGAGTATTTCACACCGTTTGCCTGACTGTTTGGATTGGTTAATCCAAAGCCAACGGATGTTAGTGTGGAATTGAGTTCTGAGTCGGTCAGGGGTTCAATTCTAAATAATGTCGGTTCAACAGGCGCATCCTCTGCAAGTGTAAGTAAAGCGAAATCGTAGGCGCCAAGGTTTCCACCCCACTCTGATTCAAGTTCGATGTACTCTGGGTGAACCAGCATGTCTTCAAAACCGACCGATTGAGTTGATGTGGTGACATCGGAGCCAAAAAAGGCAAGTCCCGATTGAACAACAAGTTCAAGCGGAATGTCCGCTCCACAATGGGCTGCGGTCAATACCACTCTTGGCGTGATTAAGTTTGCCGAACAAATTGCAAAGGGCCCTCCAAAGTCGGCACCAATTGCAATTGCGGAAGGGAAGCCTGTTTCGAATTCGCCATTTATGATGGGTGCGGCAAAAGCAAAGTTGAACAATAGAGCAAACATTTTGAAACTCCTAAATGGTGCATGAGACAGAGATACACCTAGCAAATACCTATAACTCGGACCATGAAGGTATGGTTTTTTGTAAACAAATCAATGACAGGATTTGGCAAGAACTGACTGCATTCTGACATCATGACGCTTCTCGATGAACTTAGAAGAACGACAGCGAGACACGGCGCCGGTGATACCACATTGATTGATATCTACGATATTGTCTTGCAAAAATGAGGACAAACCGCAGAGATGACTCTAGTGACC
>JAYYJC010000285.1:0-15932 GCA_036146655.1 Myxococcota bacterium
ACAGATGCAGCAATTAATTTGTGGCTCAAAAACCATGGGGCTTTACATTGGAACGAGCACCAGTGGCATACAATCGTCAATGTGATGGCCACTCGACCAACGGTTTTTAGCTTCTGTTGATTTCTTCAGCGTCTGTCACATTCGCTTCTTGTGTGGCTTCATCCAGATCCTGGGCCAACTTCTTTGCTGCGTCAGTCTCGTCTTTGACACCATCTTTGAATGCTTTTACGCCTTTACCCATCTGTCCAAGCACTGCTGGCAGTTTACCAGCGCCAAAGAATATAAGGACAACCACAAGGATGATAATCCATTCCCATGGGCCATTGTTCCATATTAGAGCTGCCATATCTACTCCTTAAATTCACTAGTAACTATAGCCGATTTTTACGCAGGTGGCGAGAAAGGTGGATGACAAATACCGGTTTCGGTAATCCAGCTGGTCACAAGCTCTGCGGGGGTCACATCAAATGAAGGATTCCACACTTCAACGCCATCTGGGGCAATGGGATTGCCAAGTATGGTCCTGACCTCCTCTGATGGCCGTTGCTCGATGGGAATACTGTTTCCTGTTGGGCAGTTTGGATCCCAAGTAGACCAAGGCATCGCAATGTGGAATGGGATGTTGTGATGTCGACACAAAATGGCAAGTTGATATGTTCCGATTTTGTTTGCGGTGTCTCCATTACGAGCCACTCGATCGCAGCCTGCAACTGCTGCTGAGATTCGTCCGCTTTTGAGGAGTGCGCCAGCCATTCCATCAGTGATCAAAGTACATGGGATGGCTTCTTTCAAGCATTCGAAAGCGGTTAATCGCGCCCCTTGCAAATAGGGTCGTGTTTCGAGTGCATAGACATGAATGTCTTGACCGCAGTCATGAGCACTTCTAATCATCCCCAGAGCTGTTCCATGACCGCTGGTGGCCAACGCTCCTGTGTTACAGATGGTGAGAACTCCACCGCTTAAAAGTTTCGCTCCGTGGTGACCAATGGCCTGATTAATGTGAAGATCTTCATGGTGAATGGCTTCGGCTTCAGCGCAGACTTGGGCATCATCAATGGGTTTTATCCTTTCCAAAGCCCACTGTAAGTTCACCGCAGTGGGTCTGGCGTTCAGAAGTAACTGGTGCGCTTTGTTTCTGTCGAAACCCGACTTCACGGCCAACGCCATTCCATATGCTGCTGTAATCGCAATTGCGGGCGCTCCTCTGACAATCATGTTCTTTATTGCAGAGGCTGCATCTTGGACAGATCGAATTCTTAGCCACTTTTCGGTATGTGGAAGTAACCGTTGGTCGAGAAGTTGGAGTTGATTGCCATCCCATTTTATCGAAACCACTTTAATCTCCAATGGTTGTATTGAGTTCGTTGATTTTTGACCCAAGGATGAGCCCTTATCCGTTCGAGCTGTATACGGCTTGCGTCAAGAGATGAGAGGCTTTGTTTTGTAATCACGGACTGCTCGAAGATATTGGTAGATTATCATTGTTTAAATGCAGCAATGGATCTGAGTTAGATCAACGCACTGCTAAATAACGTTTTCAGAGTGAACTCAAAGGGATTTGTCTCGCTTATGTCGCTCATCATTTTGAGCGTTCTACATCCACAAGGAAATTTAAAGTCTTACAATTGCTTCAAATGCTGTGAGACCTGTTTGATGCCCAATCCTATTCGTTTCCAGTCTGCTGGTGTTTTAAGATCTGATAGCAATTCTTTTACCTTTGAAGGACGCAAATAAAAGGCACCATACGCCCTGAGCATACCCAACTGTAGAGCACGGGTGGTTAAGTCTTTTGGTATGTAAGCATATCCATTTACGCTGGCTGAACTGACATTCCAATTGCGCTCAATATGACCAACTTCAGCCCAACTGTCGTGCTCAAAAAATGATCTGAGCAAGTGGTACTGTGCGTAGGTGGGGTTGAGGCGAAGCGAGAATGCGATGCTTTCTCGAAGCGTTTCGGCCGTTTCACCTGGCAGGCCCAATATGAAAGAAGCAATGGTTTGTATTCCAAGATTGCGGCAGATTTTTACGGTTCTCAGGACATCCGCATGGCTTAATTCTTTCTGAGTGCGCTCTAAGATTTGCTCATTTCCAGATTCCACACCAAATAATATGGTGTGGCAGCCTGCGGCGGCCATTTCGCGAAGCAGTGCATCATCCATCAAATCGCATCGAGTGTAACAACTCCAAGTGACCGGAAGATGTGCAAGTTTTCTGCACAAGGCCACAGTTTCATCTCTTTTAATCCCAAATGTGGGGTCATAAAATTCCAGTTCTACGACACCGTAGTCTTCGATCAGCGTCTCCACTTCTTGAATGAGTGCTTCAACGGGTCGAGTCGCATGTTTTTGAGATGGGTTGAACAACGATTGTGGGCAAAAATCGCAACCATACGGACAAGATCTGCTCGCCATTATAGGAAGAATGGGTTTATTTTTATATCGATGTGCACTTGGGTAATATCGTTGATGTTCGAAAATCTTCCATGCTGGTACTGGAAGACTTGCCCAATCAATCGTCGGATGGCGCTCGCTTTGGATAATTTCACCTGAGGAGGTTCTAAAGCACATGCCATCGGCATCTTGCGGTTGGTCACACAGTATCTTTGCCAAAGTGGTTTCGGAATCATCGTATATTACGGCGTCAACATCCCCATTTTCAAACAGAGTTTTAAGATCTTTTTCTTGTCTCGGACAGTTGGCGAGGCCTACGCATGTTTTAAACAACGGTTCAAGAAATCTTAAGGTGGCTTGAGTTGTCAAAAGAGGGAGTTCTCTTCGGTATTCATAGGGTATAAACCAGACCCAATCTGGACGCCATTGAGCGATGTGTTGAGCGGTTTGTTTGGGATTGAGCCCATTCAGGGTTGCGTCGAGGGCACCCACCGTAAATCCCAAATCTATTGCCACACCAGCTAATGTTGCTGTCATTATCGGATGATGGCTTGGATTAACGGGTTTTGGAAAAAGATCACAAGGTGGAAGGACAAAGAGTATCCGTTTGTGTTTACCTATGTGAGTAAGTATGGGTCGATCACTGCTCATTTAATTGCCATAAGCTTGTGTGGGTCGCACTTATGTGGTGCAATTGTCTCTGTTATGGCTATGGTCATAAAATGCTCAGTGACACAAAGAGTTAGAATAGGTCAGTACAAGACTTATGTTAATTCTTGCTTAAAATCTATTACATTGAAAATAATAATTGACATGGATATGTAAAGTTGTGTAAATAACCTGTGGCGAATAGTTTCATTTTTCATTGGAGAAGTCATGGCCCTACCCTTAGTAAGTTTCTTAGTGCCTCTTGGTTTGATGACCGGTTGTAACTCATCTGACAAAGAATCTGGCGAAAGTTTAACCAATTCAGATGCCGCATGGGCTCGTACCTATGTGAGTGACCTTCAAGCAGGTGTCAACTCTGATAAATCCCTTGAATCTTTAAATGTGCTTGAAAATGCAGCTCTTAAAGTTGAAGCCACAGTCATTCAGCCATGGGTTCAATCTTGGATGTCAGGTGACTTAGCGGCTTATCAATCATTATTTGTTGAGGGTTCTAAAGGCATTTCATGGGGATCAGGCAAGTTTACCACTACCCGAGACACCAATGGCATCACTGAGCAATCTTGGGCTGTCACTTCAGGACCTGACCAAGCCGAAGCCTATCTTTCTAAGTACTCTGCTCTAAGTGGACTTCAAGTTGAGATTACCCACATAGATGTATCTTCTGAGATTATCATCTGTAAGCTTCAGTTTGACCTCCGTGGAACAACAACTGACGGCTTCAGACAACAAGACCGTGGCTATCTCACAATCACGCTCAACAATGACATGAAAATCACGGATGTGAGCGGAGCAAATCTCGAACGGCTCACCGCTCAACGAGCTCCCGCCTTTGCTGATGCAACTCAAAAGCTTGGACTTAATGAACTGCCAATAGATGACCGTAAAGAAGCCATTCGCCGTGGCGGTTATGCACTTGTTGTTGCAGACTTCGACAACGATCAGCTTCCTGACATGCTCGTAGGTAACTATGGTCCGCTTCAACTTCTCAGAAATACCGGCAATGGTTATGTCGATGTTACAGCAGAAGCTGGTCTCGCCGATGAAGGTGTTGTGAAGTCTGCTGGTTTCGCTGATTTTGACAACGACGGCGACCGTGACATTGCTTTACTCCGATTTGTCGTTGGACAAGAAGACGCCCGTGGCGACTTCCTTGCCTACGAAAATAATGGTGACGGCACTTTTACTCGCCGTGACAATGTTTTACCTCAGCGTCGAAGCTATGACCGAGCAATGCCATTGACCATGGGTGACTTTAATAACGATGGCAATGTCGACATTTACATTGGGTTCCCCGGTATCCGTGACTTCACAAGTGGTATCTCGAACCGTGGCCGTCCAGACTGGTTGGCTTCCCAAGGAGTTTGGTTCAACAATGGTGGATGGAACTTTACAGAAGCTGAAGATGGTGCGGAGATCATTCAAGACAATGATGTTTATGCACATGCCGCTGTCTCATCAGACTTAGACGGTGACGGATGGGTTGACCTCTTGGTTGTTGACGACTCAGGCCGCATTAACCCTGTCTACAAAAACATGGGTGATGGTAAGTTCAGCCAAACCACTGAAGCCGCTGGTCTCAGCCAAGGTGGGTTAAGCATGGGTATTACCACTGGTGACATTAACAACGATGGTCTTTTGGACATCATGTCTACCAATATCACAATGAATGCCGCTAAGAGAATGGCAAACTCCACTGCCGGCGTTCTTGACACTGACACCAAAATGGGTCAAGTCATGGAAACTCTTCGTGACGAATACACCTCTATACAATTGTATGTCAATAATGGTGACGGTACATTCACTGACACCACTTCTACTGCTGGTCTTCAGTGGGCAGGAGAGGCTGCTGCAGCTGGTGAATGGGTGGATTACAACCACGACGGCCTTCTTGATTACTATTTGCCAAATGGACTATGGTCTAACGGTAAAACAAATCTTGACTCGCTCTTCTTCCGTGCAGAAATCGCCGCTTATGGCGATGCCATACTTGGCTACCCTGTAGATGAAGTGGATATGTCTGACCCAATCCCTAACGATGTACATGGTCGACCAATCTTTGCGACCAATGGTGGTCCAAACCCCATCTTAAGCGTACTTCGCAATCACAGAAATACCGACGAAGCTGGTTTAACATACTCAATGTCAGGTTATCAGCACAATGCACTGTTTCGTAACAACGGCGACGGTACCTTTACCGAAGTTGGTTTCCTTGAAAATGCTGACCGCATAGAAGATGGATACATTGTTGCCCCTGTTGATGTGAACAATGATGGACTTCAAGATCTTGTTCTCCGGAACACTGATCCTGCTCCAGAACACAGTTACGCACCCGTGATTGCATTGGAAAACCAACTTGCAGGCAACGCACTTACGGTTCGACTACAAGGGGTTGAAAGCAACCGCGACGGATTTGGCGCACGGGTTATCGCCCACATTGGTGAGCAAAAGATTGTCCGTGAAGTGCGTTCTGTCAATGGTGCCATCCAAGCTGAACCCGTTGCCTACATTGGACTTTCAGGCGCAAACACTGTTGATCGTCTCGAAGTGGTATGGCCAGGTGGAGCACGACAAGAGCTGCTTAATGTTAGCGCAGGTGTCATCGACATCATCCAAGGGCAATAAGCCTACCGAATGGCTCCATTAGCATCGCTAATGAAACTGAGTGGGAAGAAGTTATTCTTCTCACTCATTCCTTTTTTGGGGTTTCTTGCATTGATGGGTGCTGGAGAGTTTGCATTTCGGCACATCACAGTTGACCGCGATTTCGCCCAGTTTCTCTTTTTTACAGAATTCAAAGTCGACCGTTGGCGGTATTTGTCGGCAAACTGGAGCATTCATCAGCTCGATGTGGTGATGGAGAACCCAAGTTACGATCATTACATGGAACCACCAGAACCCAACCGTCCGCCGTTTGATCATGTTCCATACGCCTTTGATGTCAAAACCAACAAGCATGGGTTCCGCGATCATGATTTTTCATTCGATGACAATCAGAAACGGATTGTTGTGGTTGGAGACTCTGTGGCTTTTGGCAAAGGGGTGTCCTTTGAGGAGCGGTTTTCTACACTGATCGACTTACACCTTGATACGGCACAGGTGGCAAACCTTGGACTTCAGGGGTGTACGGCAGAATGCATGGCTCGCCTCTGGAACATTTATTCTGAGCAGTTGAAACCAGATCTGCTTATTATTCAAGCCAGTGGAAATGATGTGGACCAGTCTTTATGGCAGGAAGCGATGTCTGGTAATCTCCCTGGCTTGGGACACACTGCATTGTCTTGGGCAAAGGACTCATTTCTCCTTCAACGAATATTGTATTGGAGAGGGGCTGATCGAGTTGTACAACAACTTAAGATGGCTCAAGACAAAACTTTAGCTGCCAATAGAACACATATCGAAGCATTGTTCGAAGGGGCTCAATCGATGAATGTGCCAGTCATTGTCTTAAATCTGCCCTATGCTTATGAACATTACTATGGGGGTCACATCACTGAGGTTTGTTTGCAGTACGACTCGATTTGTGCCGGAGAAGTCCGCGTGGATCTGAGTCAAGTCGATGCGGCAAAGTCACTCTTTGAAATTCCGCCCTCTCAGGTGGAATCAGATTTTGTGACTCGTACAGCGGCTCAAATGCCCATTGATGAATCGACTTTGGCGCCGGTTTTTCCGTATAGAGACAGCTTCCTTGATGTTGTGCATCTTTCACCGCAAGGACACGCCATTTCTGCAGCTCAACTTCTACCAGCTGTTTCAAAATCTTTACAACTTGATTGAGGAGGAGATAATGCGCATCGTTTTACCGGTTATTTCATCTCTGTCTGTCGTCCTTACGGCATGTTCTTCAAAACAAACTGATAGCTCATCGTTAGAACAATCGACAAGTACGGCGCACAAACTTACTGGCGAATGGCTTTGTTTCGAAATGGATGGTGTTGGTTTTCCTGTGGTCTATTCAGAGGAATCCATTGCTGCATTTACGGACAATCCAAGCGTAATTGGCATACAAAAGGCAGTCTTTATGTCCATTCAAGACAGCTATGATGGGACTTTGACTTCAAATTTTTACTATGACTATGACGATGGAACAATGGGTATGATGGAAGCTCCTTTACCATTGACAGCACAAGGAAGTTATCCCCATTTCCAGATACAATCATTTGAAGGAGACTCCAATCAAGCTGAAATCATTTTAGACTGTCGACTAAGCGAAGCCAAAATACTGGGCTGTGGATATCAAATTGGTGGAATGTCTCCCGAAGGGGCGTCAATTACCTTCAGATCAGCGAGTGATGAATAACCTGCAGCTTTGACGTGCGATTATCCAAAAGGTATAATGCGCATCAGGGGGTAGAGATGTTCTGGTTACTCTTAGCATGTGGTGACGATCCTGATGTATTATTGGAAGGGGATGACCCTGCCGAGTGCACCGATGGTGCAGACAATGATGCAGACGGATTGTATGACTGTAATGATGAAGGTTGCGCCAATTCTGCTGATTGTGTGGGTGCAACTGACGGTTTGAGAGATATTACCTTAGACTATGGTCCTTTAGAAGGGGATTTAAACCTATTTTCTCCTCTGTACACCATACCGCCCTACACAGACATTGAGCACTGCTACTTTGTGACTTACACTGGTCCAGATGTGGCCTTTACCAAAGGTATTTCCTATCAACATCCTGATTTTGGTCATCATGCAGTCATTCAGGTTGGTGATCCAGGTGTGACCTATGACATGACTGGGATTGGTTCTGACTGCTATAAAGCCATGGTCGATTTTCAGTGGCACCCCATCATCGAATTGGTTGGTGCAGTTCAAGAAGGCATTGGCTACGGAGATTACCCAGAAGGTATGGGCTATCATCTTAGGTCAGGTACCACCATCATGCTCCAGTCTCATCATCTGAATAGCAGTGATGAACCGCTTTTGGTCAACGATCGCTTTGACATGCACTTTGAAGATTTAGATGAGGTGGATTATGTGGCCGCTCCCATTGAAGTCGGGGATGATTACTTTGAGATCACGCCTGGAGTGTTCGAGCATTCTTTTGAATGCCAAGTTGATGTGGCATTTAACCTTGCTTGGATTTCTGGACACATGCATGAGTGGGGGAAATATCAGTACATCGATTTGATAAAACCCAGTGGAGAAAGCACGCGTATTTACGAAGTAGAGAACTGGCTTGATGAATACTACTTTGCATCACCTATCGCTGACTTTTTACCACAAGGGGTTGCTGTTGATGTGGGTGATAAGATTCGGGTGACCTGTGCATGGGACAATGATACAGGCGAGACAATCTACTGGCCAGACGAAATGTGCTACAGCATGGGGATTATTTTTCCGCACAGTCTCGGCTTTGTCTGCAATGCTAACGGAGATTGAAGGTTAAAGGACTTTCAATCGACCCGTCAAATGATGATGTGTGGTCTTTCGCAAAGAAGAACCTCGGACCAAACTTATGTTACTGGTGAGACCGTTGGATGGTGATGTGATGATTGACATTGAGATCAGTCAACAGTGTTTCTGAGCCGTCGGGCCACTCTATTGACAGTTCGATGATTCGATTGTCTTCATTGAGACCAAAATATGCTGTGGTGGGCGAACTGGATAAAAAAGATGTGCCGCCAGCAAGGATCCATCGTTTTTGGTGATGATTGTCAGTCTTGAGTTCCAATTTGCTGCCAATTGCACTGCGATTCCCAACAAGATCTTCCAAAGTGATTGAAACCCAGTTGTGCGCATTGCATGTGTTCATAAACAACTCTGGGGGACCATCGATGGGTTTTCGGACCATGTCTACAAACCCGTCGCCATTGAAGTCTGCCATGGCTCCACCTCGTGTGTTGCTTCGACTGTCCATCTCCCATGTCTCTGCGATGTCTACCAGAGTGGAACCGTTACGAAGCAAGAAACGGTCTGGTTGGTTAGACGGATTTGGGGGACCCAATTCGTCTTCATTAACAGGCAACGGCCCGTAACCAATCCAAAGATCTTCAGAAGCATCATTGTTGACATCCAACCATAGAACACCCCATGAAGTGATTTGTTCTTCTGTACCCATTAGGCCAATTGATTGGGTCAAATCTGCTCTTTGGCCACTTACTGTCCCAAGAAAAATCGGATCACCAATGTTTGTGATGATGATGTCTGGTGTATTGTCTGAGTCCCAGTCAGTAATGGCCACACCCATGCTGAAGATTTCTTGATTAAGGCCTTGAGAAACGCTGATGTCAGTCCATTGCGTCCCATCATTCAAGTAGGCGATGTTGGGTTGAACCATTGAGCCAAAATCATTGGCCAACAAGATATCCAAAGGCGGTTCGTTATTTATTGGAAGCCACAATGCTGAAAAGGTAAAGGGTTCTGGTGTTACTGTCGGAGGAAGACTTGGATGCGCATAAAATCCGTGTCCATTGTTGATGTATAAAGTGCTTGGTCCCGCAGGTTCAACATGAGTGCCAGTGGTAAAGTCAAACAAATCGTTTCCATAGCCAGAGACGAGAAGATCTAGATCTCCATCGAGATCTGTATCTGCCCAAGATACCGAGCCACTGTAGCTGTTATTTTGTAAGACTCCAATGCTGCTTGAGCGATCAACCAAACCGTTTGGTGTATTTTCTAAAAATACATCTGCGGATTGGGATGTACTTATGTAAACATCTGGGTCACCATCGTTGTCAAAATCAGCAGCTGAACCACCATTGTATAGTCTGTTTGGAACTGTCGGAAGAAGCGAATTGTCCTCCTCAAATTGCCCTGTCCCATCGTTGATAAATAGATGAGGCTGTGATTGCGAAAAACTCATGATGTCAAAGTCGGAGTCACCATCTACATCAAATACAATGACTCCACCGCTTGCATACAGTGGGGCTTCTGGTTCTATGAGTTCCCATAACTCTGGTTCTGCAACTGGAAGAAGAGATGTTGCAAATGGAATGTCTTCTGATGAGATTGGTGACTGGCAAGCTGGTCCAGCATCTTCAAATATTTCAATCTCATATTCTAGATCTGGATTATTTTTTTCAGCTCCGTTGCAACTCCAAAGGATGGCCCATAAAATACTCATGACGGCATTATACAATGTGTGAAGTGTTCTTTGGCATGTCCATTGTCATTCTCACCGGAAAGCGGTCTCAAGTCTGATATTGATTTGCTCCATAGCGATTGAGCCACCCAGTTTGAATTGGATATTATGGGTGCGTTGGAAATGGGTGCATATTGTGTTTTGAGCTTATGAAAAAGAGCTTGGCCGTTCTCAACGGTCGGATTTCCAAACAACAAAACCCATTGGTGTCTCATTTTGAGGGTCTCGAAAAATGTGTGAATCTTTGATTGGTGTGAATTGTAAGAACAGACATCTTTCTTCTGGGGGTGACGATGCTGTGCAGTGCCGTTGCTCATATGTAATCGATAAAGTCAGAATGGTGTCTTCAATATTATTGCAGATAATGAACAGATAAAATTGAATATTGTTGTCACTTTTATTCAGTCTTTCGTTACACGAACGCTCAATTGATGGTCGTTGATCAAGCACTGTTCAATCAGTGCTGATTTTTGTTCTGTCATTTGTCCATAAATTTCGGCATTGAGTGCGGACCATTTCGTCTTCATTCGTCATTGTGAAGATGACTGTCCTTCGTCTTTCGTTTTACTCTCTTCAGCGTATTGCTTTGCCTCTTCAATGGCTTCTTTCTCTCGTTTGGTAAAGATACCTCTGAATACGATCAAGCCAATTGGGGATATGGCAGCCATCCCACCGATCCACAACCACGCAGTTTCATGATTGGGGAAGACAGTCATGGTTTCGTTAAAGTACCGAGTGCTCATTTGTTCGGACAAAATACCAGCGCCTGCTTTTCCAAGGAAATACGGCAACAGTGAGAGTGCAATATAGGCACCTTCCTTACCTCGAGGTGCAATTTCAGCACTGAATTGCATCAGTCGAGGCGACCATATGGCTTCACCTACCGTAAAGACCATGATGAAAACAACCAATGACATCATAAATGGGTCTTGATTTCCAACGGGTGCTTCAAGCCAATAATCAAATACCCATGTTCCGAACCAAGAGTTCGAGAGTGTGATGGCAATGGTTTCAGGCATGAAGCATAGAAATACCGATGCCGCAGAAAGGGCAGTTCCGATGAGCAACATGGTGTAGGAACGAATGTTGATGGTCAATGCTGAAATTAATGGCACCAAGAAGACAATCATAACCGGGTTGAGCGTCCCAAAAATACTGGCCACAGGAAAGTCAGCTCCGAAGACACGAATGGCGTAAGCGGGAAACATCAGGTGGAAAATGTAGAAGGTTAGGCGAACAAAAGTAAGGATCCCAAGCATCGCCATATAAATCCAAAATGGGCGTTCCGTAAAGTTCTCTTTAAGCTGAACAATTGTTCCTTCAGTGGCGTCCCGAACAGATTTCATGACACGATCAAAAGGGGAATTATATGTTCCAATGATAGAGAGCAATGCATAGGTGACGCCTGTGATTGCTAAGAATGCACCTACGGCGACAAATGACCATATGTATTTGCCCACTGGAACCACATTGACCTTCCAAGCATGAACTTTGAAGTGGTACAAGGCATATCCGACAGCAGCGACACCGATGGTGGCAATGGTGGTATTGATGAGTTCCTTGTTCATAATGGCTCGACGGGTCAAGCGACTGTCAATGAGTTTTTGGAGCAGTCCAGTGTCTTCTTTCTTTTCAGTTGGAACCTTCAGACCATTTTCAGTCATTTCTGCACCTTCACGCATGATGACAATGGCAATAAAGTCCGGAATGTTCAAAAGGAATCCGATGAAGATGATCAATTGGTAGGTGGTAAGGTTTACTCCCAAAACATCTACTGAGCCACTGTCCCCATAAGCATCTCTGAAGTAGTCAGCAATCTCTGCACCGATAGCAAATCCGACATTCATCAGTGTATAAAAGAGGCCGAAACCCAAAGTAGCTTGTTTCATGGTGGTGAATTTTTTAATACCGACCTTCAACACTGGACCGGTAATGGCAAAGCCGATGGCCAATGGAATAAACCCAAGAATGGTGACCCAAACAACATCCTGTGTCAGCGGTGTAAAAAAGCGAGCGACCATGAGCATGACAGCACCGACTAAAAGGCATTTTTTGACTCCGATGGTATCACATACAGCACCGACCATCATGGTGATAATCGTTGCTGATAATGTCCACACCGTGTAATAGAGATAGCCGTTGGAGTCACCAAGGGCCTGTCCATTCATCATGACGTCATTTTGTAGAAACAAGACCATGATGGCGCTGGCTGAACCATAGGCCGAATATTCTGTAAGCTTGGTGAAGTAAAGCAAGTAGAGTTCGCGCGGGGCTCCCCAAAGTCCTTTGATGTAATAGCCTACAAGTCCAAGAAATCCGATTAACAGGCCGCCACCGAAAATGAGTAACAACCAGTCAAGGCCAGTGGCTGCACCTTCTGAGATTCGAGTACTCATGGCTTCTGCGGAGCGAAAGTCCATGACGGTCCACTGGGTGTCTTGATTCCAATCTCTGTTTCGGGTTTCTGGTTCGACATGTGCATCACCCTGTACATGCATGTACACGGGGATTTTTTTTCCATTTTCCAGAGTGGCTTCACCTCTGAGCTTAAATCCGCCGTTTGCAGGCAAAGCAGGTATGGCGCTGACCCAGTGAACCGTAGTGATCTGATCAAACTGGGCTGTTTTCATGTCTTCAGTAAACTCATCAAGACTGCGTAAGTCTCTGAGAACATCCCCAGCGCTGTTGTAGGCGCTGTCAAACTGATCATCACCAATGGTAAGTGCAAACCGTGAAGCAAGCTCCGGTATGGATGATTCTTCCCAGTTGAATGAACTTTGTGGGGCAGGAGCACTGCCTGCAAAGGCAGGTTGTAGCATTGAGATGAAAATTGCAAAAACAAATAGGCAAAGTCTTGTCATGGGTATCCACCGAAAAAACGAGATAACCTCTTCCAATAACATCTGATGTACGACCTTAGTTGAATGTGTCAAAGGTTTCACATCCAATCAGCAAGTGAGACAGCCCTAGTACATTCGCTTGATCAATGCATCCTGATTTTGCCGGTTAATCTGCTCAAAAAGTTCGGCTTCAACTTGGACATAGAAGTCACTAAGTTTGGGGTCAATGGCATGAACATGGGCGTGGCCTGATTTTAATCCGCCGAGCCACCAACGGTTGTCACTTAGATAAACCAAGTCGCCTGGGAAAGCATTAAGAACAGCAGCCAGCTTGGGTGAAAGTATCACCAAGGGAAGGCGTTGATCATCGGGTGCAGCGAGGGGTTTGCACAGCTCAATTTTGGTTTTGGCCCATGCACTTTGGGACTCATCACCCGCTTTGCCTTTATAGTTTTTAAGGGCATATGAAATGCTGTCCCACACGAGACCTCTAATGTCTTTCTGTTCGTTCCGTTTGCTGGTAAACCCGACAATGAGACCAATTAGACTACAGACCACCAGACCAAAGAAGCCCCGCATAAACTTGTATTGGTCTTTACCAGCCAGAAAATCTGCATCCACTTCTTTCAAAGGAACGCCATGTGCAAATGGGGTGATTATGCTCGGGTAGAGTATGGAAAAGAATATCACAATCGAACCACCCACCATTGTCCATAATGCAGCGGTAGAAGAATACCTTTTCCAAAAAACGCCAAACAAGAGTGCAACAACCAGCGGCGGTGTAATGGCAGCGGTAAAAGCACCATGTGCCGCATAAATTGACTTGAAGTCTGCAAAAATTGGAACCAGCCCAACGCCAATGATTGATACTCCCAGTGCAGAATATCTGGCCATTTTTAGCAGTTGCTTTTCGCTTGCCTGTGGATTCCGAGGCTTATAGATGTCATTGACCACGATTGCGGAAACCGCAGTGACCAGTGTGTCGACCGTTGACATTAGAGCTGCTGTCAATGCAGCCATGATTAGTCCAAAAACACCGGGTTGAGCCAAGAATTCCGCTGTCAAGAAAAAGGCTTCTTTCGGTGGAAGTTCAGGCATTACACCAGCATGTACAAGCGCTTTACCAACCCATCCTCCAGATGCCACAACCAAAGCAGCAATTGGCATCAGCAGGAGAAGCATGGTCATCATCGCTTTTCGTGAATCGTCGATTGAGCGAGCGGCCATCAGGCGCATGACCATGCCTTGGTTGAGAAAATAAAACATGGCAGAGTTGGCCATGGCGTCTTGCCAAAAAATTCCCACTGCAGGGTAAGAGGGGTCCGAGTTGAATTCTGGAAACGCCATTCTGTGTGTTCTGGGCAAGTGGCCCCAAAATTCGTCTATGCCACCAAGATAATTAATACCGAGGATAAGCAACAAAAGACCAGTTGCCAACAACATAAATCCCTGAAAAAGATCAGTCATGATTACAGAGGTTTGGCCGCCAAATGTGACATAGGTGGCTGATACAGCTGCCACCACTGCAGCAGATGTAAAGATGGGAATTCCAAGCAAGATGTTTAATGCTTGTCCCATGGTGAACAAGTTAATCCCCACATATCCAATTAAATAGACCAGCAAGATGGCGGTTGCGACTTGGCGTTCGATTGGGCCAAATCTGCGTTCAAAATACTCTGGAATTGACACGACCCTCGAAAAATAGAGAATCGGCAACCAGCCAAAAAGCAGGAGGGGAATCCAGAACCAATCATTGAGATAGGTTTGAGAGGACGCAATTCCGTAAGAATAGGCGATTTTGGAGTATTTGACAAAAGAATATGAGCCAATTGTCGTCGCCACCAAGCTAAATGAAATGAGCCACCCTGAAAATCGCTGTCCACCAAAGAAAAAGTCTTTGGTTGAGGTTTGGCCCCGGCCAAACCATGTTCCAATGGCCAGCATGGCAATGAAGTAACCAATGATGATCGCATAATCGATGGGGGAGCCGAGCATGCCGGATTTGCTTAGGGGCGGACCCTCATATGTCTGTGGACGGTGTTCGATCATTGGGGCATATTGTAGCCAGCCCTGCAAAACGGCGAAAAACAACAGGCCCCCACTGACAATGAGTAGGTTTCGGCGTCCGTTACCCTGGGTCGAGATATAGCCTTGTCGAAATGCATAATAGAGGCCTATCAAGAAGACAAGACCCCCAATGGTGTATTGATAGATAAATGGATCCAAGGTGGCCTCCCAGTGGCCTGCAGTTTATCACATTGGCAAGCCATTCTGGACCAGAAAACAGATCTTCATTTTCGGGAATTGGGATTGATTATCAGCGTGTAGGGAATACTGCAGCTGTAGCCGCTATTTGAACGCACTGCAATTTCATAAAGTCCAGAGTCATCCCCCCAACCGCCTCGGTGTTCTAAACTTTCACCCCCACCATTTCCGCCAGAATCTGAAGACTCAACAATGCCCATATTTTGTCCATTGCTGTCTTCAATTAGCGCAAGGCTGATGCTGTAATCTGCGGACGCTGGGACATTTTCCAATGTGACTGAAAAACCAAATAGATCAAAAAGTTGATCAGCGATGTAGAGTTGGAATACATCAATGTCATTTTCAGGTGCGAGATATGCTTGAAACTCGATGATGGGTTCTCCAGTGATGTCTCCCAAATCTGAGTTGGGATCCATTCCATCTCCATCAGAGTCTTCATCGATCTCGCTGTTGCAATTATTGTCGATGTAATCGCAAGTATCGACTTCGCCAGGATTGATGTTGGGGTCTGAGTCATCACAATCCTCATCCTCATCCCATCCGTCACCATCTGCATCGTTGGATTGTGGCCCTTGTGTGTCACTGGTGTCTTGCGTGTCACTTGGATCATCAGAATCGCTGGTATTGTCTGTGTCTTCATTTTGACCCGTATCCGCTGGGTCGTCTCCCGCATCCGCA
>JAYYJC010000286.1:0-4146 GCA_036146655.1 Myxococcota bacterium
TATGAATCTTACACGACAATGGGCCTCAATGGCGACAGCTCTTCAAACGACTTTGGCCAATATCGGGTACGATTAGAAAATGAATTCATGACCTTTACAAGTCCAATGTACAACTTTTCTGCATGGGATGGCAGCAATTGGATTGGGGCTTCTACTACTGGCGACATGTCTCACATTGGACCCTCATGGGTAACAGACTCTTCAAATGTCTGCTGTGAGATTGACTCCAACAGCGGAGAATGGGCCAATTGCTATCAAGCGCCAAGCAACATTGGTGCAGGGCGATGGAGTCAAGGAAACGCCAATCAACATCTACGTTGTTCAAACGACACCACGGTTCAAAATGGCTTGTTGCTCTATGTCCGTTGAAGCAGCAGGCATTTAGACCAAATGAAGGATTGACACAGCTGGCTCTTTGCTAAAATGGCGAAGTCTAGGAGGCGGCTAAGTTTCAGCTTCCTTCGCCGTCAACTCAGACAAAAGCAACGACACAGCCAACACCATAAATTGTGATGGCATGCTCCAGCTTGGTCATCTGGTCAATCTTGCTCAAAAGGTGTACATCACAGCGAGTGACACAGACGGCGAGGGCACAGCCCCAAAGACATCAATCAGCATTCCCCCAAGTGAAGGTTGGAGACACAGTCTCCTGGATTGTGTAAGGTGAATGTCGGCTCCGGCACCGATTCCAACGAGCGTGATGAAGTCGATGTAGTAGATCGCACCACCACCATACACATAGGGACGCCAGTTCTTTTTGTGACCCTCAAGAACAGACTTCGGATAAAAGCGAACACTCACCGAGGCACTTGCTGGGAAATAGATACCGTCCAAAGGAATGAATGGCAAACCCACATTGAATCCGCCAAATTTTCCGGCGTAACCAAGCTTGATGTTTGTGCCAAAGCATTCCGGTGATGCCCCGATACAGACCCCCGTTCGAAAGCCATGTGTGCCATCGGGTCCACCCGCAAAAGCCAAGCCGTTAAAAAGAATAGATAAAAGCAACATAATTCACATTTTTTTGAAAGCAAACGGGCATGTCAATCCCTGTGATGGCAATGGATGAAACATAGGAATGCCATAATTCTCTGCTCTTAAAATACACCGCAAAGGATGCCCCATTTTGAAGGGCCTGATCCCCAAATGTTCAATCACAATTCCTGATTTCTCTACAGTATTCATCACACTCGTCAGTCCCACTCAATAGGTGTACATCACTGCAAGTGATGCAGATGAGAAGTACGAGATCGAGTACGGCCGGTATCCTTCAGAAGCACGCACCCTCCCAAGTGAGGGTTGGAGACAGAGTCTTCTTGAACCAGTCAGGTGGATGTCAGCACCGACACCGATCCCCACAAGATTGACATAGTCGTCCAAGTAGATCGCACCACCACCGTACAAGTAGGGACGCCAGCTCACATGTTGGTTCTCAAGAACAGACATCGGATACCAGCGAACACTTGCAGTGTAGGTTTCGGGGAAATCGGACCCCTGAAGGGGCATGGGTCGGAGATCGAACCCAACAAATGACGCTGGTAAGAGGATGTCTTTTGCAAACCCATTGCCCACGGGAATAAACGGCAAGCCTATGTTGAAGCCGCCGAACTCTCCTGCGTAACCAAGCTTAATGTTTGTGCCGAGGCATTCCGTGGAATTCCCAAGACAAACCCCAACTCGAAAGCCATCGTTGTAATTGGGTTCATTGGCAAACACCAAGACACTGAAAAGAAGTGTTAGAAACATGATATTTTACAGTTAATTAGGGCATTTGGGTATGTCAATCTTTGTAATGGAAACCATTCAATGCACGGCACTTCAGGACGCGGTCATCATCCGTAGAAACCCCAGCCCCCACACTTGACACCCGTTCCCAATCCAATAGCATACAAATATGCTTTACTTCCTACTCGCCTGCGGCTCAGACAAGTCAAACGACACAGCTTCCACTAGCCTTGCCACGCTTCCTGACGAAGCCACTGAACTTATTCAAGGTCCACTTGTCGACTGTGCCAATCCCAGCGCACGGCTTCAAAACCCCATGCAGGAACAAAGCCTTGGGGCTGCATGGAGCGCACAAGACCCCGCTGGCTGGGATGTCATTGACGGCCTGTGGATTGGCGGTGAAGGGGTGGCCGTGGCCGATTGGACTGGAGATGGTCGTCTCGACATCTACATTCCCACCATCGACAAGAACCTGCTTTTTGTACAGAACGCAGATGGCTCCTTTTCAGATGAAACAGACCTTCGCCTTCCCGATGCCGAGCAGGGCTACAGCATTGGGGCTTCCACCGCTGATGCAGACGGAGACGGCGACCTCGATCTTTTTGTGCTCAACGACTTTCTGGGCCATCAGCTTTTCATCAACATCGATGGCTACCTCTCTGAACAAACCACGGTCTCGGGTTTCGACTTTTACACCGATGCCTATTATCCGGGCTCAAGTTGGGGCGATGCTGATGGAGATGGTGACCTTGAGCTGTTCGTGGCTGCCACCGGTGGCGGTCCCCTTGGCCCACCGCCATTCAGCAGCGAAGATGACTTTGAATACGCCGAAGCCAACAGCTACTGGCTGAACAACGGCAACGGTACGTTTACAAGGCAGAATCTCCCAGACACCGACCCAGAGCCCTACAGCTGCTGTGCAGCCTGGCTCGACATTGATGGCGACCATCTGCAAGACCTCTATGTGGTCAACGATTTTGGGGCCTTTGTGACCCCCAACCAACTCTACCTCGGTTCCACCAGTGGGGCCCTCACCTCGGTGGATGTCCCCAACCTCACCATACCCGCCTTTGGAATGGGCCTTGCCGTGGGAGACCTCAACCACGATGGTACACCGGATTGGATTGTGACTGACTGGGGCCGCAACCATCTCCTGGAGTCAGATGGTGCAGGCGGATGGTACGACTCCACCTTCTCTCGAAACCTCATTGCTCAACAAAGCGACCAGTATGTGGCTTGGGGTGCGGAATTTGTGGATGTCAACAATGACGGGTTGCTCGATGCTTGGGTCGGCTACGGACAACTTGACATTCCAGAAGAAGCCCAAGGTGACTTTGACAATTTGGGTCTTTACAATCCCAGATTTCAGCCCGACGCACTCTACATCCAAGAACCCAATGGCACCTTTACAGATGTGGCCGCAGACTGGGGCATTAACCGTGAAACCATTAGCAGAGGCGGAGTCTGGGCTGACCTCAACCGAGATGGGTTCATGGATTTCATTTCGCCAGCGATTGATGGCCCCGCTGTGGCCTATGTCGCCACCTGTGATGACTCCACTTGGCTCAATGTCCAACCCCGCCAAGCAGATGGCAACCGCTTTGCCATTGGCGCTCGGATAGAAGTGATTGCAAATGATACTGAGACGCCACAAAGCCGATGGATACTGGCAGGTGGCACCAGCGCATCCAGTGGCGCGCCACCAGAGGCCCACTTTGGACTTGGCTCAGCCCAACAAGCCACTGTACGCGTTTACTGGCCCGATGGCGAAATCTCAGAGCATGCGGATGTACCCACCCGTCAGCACCTTCAAATTACACGACAATTCGGCTACTAGAGGCTAAAACCAAGTGCGCAACGAGACATGGCCCCATTGCGCAAGTATAATTGCAGATGATGAACCTACTGATTGAGTTGGGCGTTCAATTTATCCATACTCGCAAGGGCATCTCCAAAGAACATGCGTGTGTTGTCGTCATAAAAGAGTGGATTGACCACTCCAGCGTAGCCTTTTCCACGGCCCCGCTTAAAGACAACTGTTCGAGTAGCCTTCCAAGCTTCAAGAACGGGCATGCCCGCAATCGGAGAGTTGGGATCGGTCTGAGCGGATGGGTTCACAATGTCATTTGCACCAATGACCAAAACGACATCGGTCTCAGGAAAATCGTCGTTGATTTCATCCATTTCTAATACGATGTCGTAGGAGACACCTGCCTCAGCCAATAAGACATTCATGTGCCCCGGTAGACGGCCAGCCACCGGATGAATGGCAAAGCGCACATTCTTGCCTGACTTCTTGAGCAAACGGGTGAAGGTGTCGACACTGCGCTGTGCTTGAGCCACAGCCATGCCATATCCAGGCACAATGATGACTTCTTTGGCGTCTTTAAGCTCTTGTACCAAGTCGTCCGTTTCAATTTC
>JAYYJC010000287.1:0-5179 GCA_036146655.1 Myxococcota bacterium
GAAGACCCTATTATTGAAGCCAACAGTTATTCTATGTTTTCTCCTCTGAAAGTGGTCTTATACCTGCACTTTGAAGCGTGTTCGCCTGCTTTGTTACCTGATCTGATTCATTACGCCTCTTCACCCAATCCGGACAATGTACTTATTATCTCAGGGTTGAAGTACCCTGTTCCGGCTCGGGGGAAGAAAAGTCCAATGGTCAAGTTGAAATCTGCAGTTTCAGCATCAGGCTCTGTTGAAGACTTAAACATTAAATCGCTAAATTTACGGTCATACATTCTCAGAAAAGTAAAACAACAAGGTGGTCGAATCGAACCCTCGGCCGTCTCTTTACTCGGTCAATTTTCAGGACATGACTTATCTATTTTAAATCTTGAAATTCAAAAGTTAATCTGCCATGCAGGTATCAACGCAGAAATAACGGCTTCAGACATCAATGCGGTTGGTGTATTTGGTGCTGAAGAAAAAATTTGGCATTTTACTCAAGCGATTGTATCCAAGAATTCCAATGATGCTCTGAGCGCATTGTATCGCATGCTCGATAACGGTGAAGCGCCTCATCGCATTTTGGGTTCTGTTACTTGGGAATTTAGAAAACTTTCCGAACTTCAAGATTCAATGAGACTCAGTACTTCAATGCCCGCATCTTGGTCAAAAACTCCCGTCAAAGCTCTGAGAAAGGCGCAGCAGCTGCTGAATAAAAAGCCAGTGAACATAAGCAGTATTTTAAGTGCATTGGTGTCTGCCAACCGACAGTTTAATAGTTCAAAAGCCGGAGACCGTCGGCACCTTGAGGCGTTGGTCTTGAAGTTGTGTACAAATTAGGCTGTTAAACACCAAAAGCGCATGTCAATCATGCGCTTTTCTTCGGTATAGTCCCAAAGTAGGATGACTATGCGGTTTCTAACTTCTTTAATGTTGCGTGAAGTCGAGCAACTCGTCGGCTTGCTTGCTTCTTGTGAATAATGCCTTTGCCGCCGAGCTTTTGAACAATCTTTACAGTTTTTGGAAAGAGTTCAGAAGCCAGTTCAGTGTTGCCTTCTTCTATTGCTGCGTGAAACTTTTTAATGGTTGTGCGCATTGTGCTGATGTAGTACCGGTTGTATGTGCGTCGACGCTTGTTTTGGCGAATACGCTTTATTGCATCCTTATGATGTGCCACGGTCGGCTCCTTAAATAATTGACTTGTAGATTTCAATGGGCTGTCTTTATATCCCATGGTCTACATTTTGTCAATTGGACCTTAAACAACAAAAAAATTGGTAATTTGGTGAATTATAGGAAATTTGCGTTAAGTGCCAACGAGTATATTTTGCAAAGTATGACCTTTCAATCGAGAATAGATATGAAAATTTGTGTTGTTGGTACCGGATATGTCGGACTTGTTGTCGGTGTTTGTATGGCCGATAAGGGATTTGATGTTCACTGCGTCGATACAAACCAAAACAAGATCGATCAACTTAATGCGGGCCAGGTACCGATTTATGAACCTGGTCTAGATGAAATCATGCACAGAGCCGTGAAAGCAGGCAATCTGCGATTTTCCATACACACGCAATCTGCAATTGAGTCAGCTGACATTGTCTACATTGCTGTTGGCACACCGAGTGCAGATGATGGCTCTGCTGATTTGCGTGGGGTGAAGGCTGTTGCGAAAGCCATCGCAGACTCAGCAACTGGGGAAACATTGGCCATTATAAAGTCAACCGTTCCAGTTGGAACAGCATCTATGGTCCGTGAGATATGTGGTGAAACCGTATTTGATGTGGTTTCTAACCCTGAGTTTCTAAAAGAAGGGGCAGCCATAGAAGACTTCCTTACACCGGATCGCATTGTTGTTGGATGTCAAACAGCACAGGCGAGAGTGTGGTTAAGCAAACTGTATAAAAGTTATGAAAATGCGGGTGTACCCATTCATTTTATGAACAATGAGTCCGCTGAACTCACAAAATATGCCTCCAATGCCATGCTTGCCACCAAGATTTCATTTATGAACGAGTTGGCGCAGCTATGTGAAATCGTTGGTGCTGATATTGATCAAGTTCGTGAAGGCACAGGTTCTGATTCACGCATCGGGCCAAAGTTTCTATATTCAGGTGTTGGTTATGGTGGTTCTTGTTTTCCAAAAGATGTCAAAGCGCTGATTAAGATGGGTCAACAAAACAGCATGCCTCTGCAGATCGCTACTGCTGTGGAAGAGGTTAATTCGCTGCAAAAGAGGTTCTTGTCTCAAAAGATCAAAAACCAACTTGGCACCAATCTAAATGGCAAACACTTTGCGGTTTGGGGATTGGCATTTAAGCCTGAAACAGATGATATTCGTGAAGCGCCTGCTCTTGAGATTATTGATGATCTCCTAAATGCTGGTGCCACTGTCACTGCATACGACCCAGAGGCTGCAGCTAATGTACATCAACAAATCGGTGATAAAATCAACTATGCTGACAGCCCAAATGAGGCTTTGGTTCAAGCTGACGCCTTGATCTTAGTGACTGAATGGGCTTGCTTTAGAAATCCAAACTGGAGTGAGGTGCTCACCCTAATGCGTGGTAATCGGATATATGATGGGAGAAACATTTATTCCCCAGATGAAGTACGCCACGCCGGATTGATTTATGAAGGTGTCGGGCGTCTTCGAGGGTGAGGTCCACCGTGAGTTTCCCTAGAGAAAGAATTCGAAATTTTGCCATTATTGCTCATATAGATCACGGTAAGTCAACACTTGCTGACCGCTTGATGTCTCATACTGGTCTATTGACTGAACGACAACAAAAAGAACAATATTTGGACAAGATGGACATTGAGCGTGAACGAGGCATCACAATCAAGGCTCAAACAGCCAGTATGCGGTACACCGCTGCAGATGGAAATGAATATTTACTTAATCTGATTGATACACCTGGACATGTCGATTTTACATACGAAGTGTCCCGCTCTTTGTCAGCATGTGAAGGCGCACTGTTGGTGGTTGATGCTGCTCAAGGTGTTGAAGCACAAACACTTTCAAATGTTTATCTTGCCATTGAGCAAGACCTTGAAATTGTTACTGTTCTGAACAAAATTGATCTACCCAGTGCTGAACCGGACCGTGTCCTTCAAGAAATTGAAGATGTCATCGGTCTTGATACTTCAACCGCAACCATGTGCTCAGCTAAAACTGGTGTTGGGGTTGAAGATGTCCTAGAATCTCTCATTCACTTTGTACCGCCACCAAAAGGTCAAATTGAAAAGCCCCTTCAAGCTCTTATTATCGACTCATGGTTTGACACATATGTAGGGGTTATCGTCATCATAAGGGTAATGAATGGAGTGATCCGTAAGCGGGATAAGGTCAAACTTATGGCCACCGGTGTGGCCTATGATGTCAATCGAATTGGTACATTTGCACCTGAGATGGTGGATGGTGAAGCGCTTGCGGCCGGTGAGGTGGGCTACATCATTTGTGGTATTAAGTCCCTACAAGACGCCAAAGTGGGCGACACAATTACGCACAAAGTCAATCCATCATTGGTTCCGCTGCCTGGTTTTGCAGATGTAAAGCCCATGGTCTTCAGCGGAATTTTTCCAGTTGAAAGTTCAGATTTTGAAAATCTGAGATATGCGCTCGAAAAGCTTCAGTTGAATGACGCCGCATTTAACTTTGAAGCTGAAACTTCTGATGCACTGGGGTTTGGATTCCGCTGCGGTTATCTGGGGTTACTTCACATGGAAGTGGTTCAGGAACGTCTCGAAAGAGAGTACAACTTAGATCTCATCAACACATCCCCATCAGTGGTTTACCAAGTCGTTTTGAAGGATGGTTCAGAATATACCGTTCATTCACCTTCAAAGCTTCCTGCAGTGCAGTCCATTCAACACATCGCAGAACCCATTACCAAGGTTACCCTTCATCTGCCAAGTGAGTACATCGGTCCAGTGCTGAAACTTTGTGAAGACAGACGGGGTACTCAAATCTCAATGATTTATGGCAGTTCCAATCGAGTACAAATTATTTACGATATCCCATATGCCGAGGTGGTTTACGACTTTTTCGACAAACTGAAAAGTTGTTCCAGAGGCTATGCGTCGATGGATTACGAAATTGAACGATGGGAACCAGCGGATTTGGTCAAGTTAGACATCTTGGTAAATGGAAGTGTTGTTGATGCACTGTCAATTATTTGCCATAGAGAGCAGGCTTTTTATAAGGGTCAAGCACTTACCAAGAAGCTGAAAGAGTTTATCCCTCGCCAAATGTTTGAAGTGGCTATCCAAGCAGCCATTGGCAATAAGGTTATTGCCAGAAGCACCGTTCGCGCCATGCGAAAGGATGTCACTGCAAAGTGTTATGGTGGCGATATATCGAGAAAGCGTAAACTTCTTGAGAAGCAGAAAGCGGGTAAAAAGCGCATGAAGTCAGTCGGTTCTGTTGAGATTCCGCAGAATGCGTTTCTTGCCGTGCTTCGTCTTGATGATGATTAACTCATCGATGTGCTAGAATGGTCTCACTTGTATTACATCGTCAACTGACTGGATGCGTTTAAGGAGAGTGTATGCGGGGAGCCAACAGAGGACGAATTAGTCTTTTCAGCCTTGCTGTGCTCGCAAGTTTAGCAATTGGTGGCTATGGCGCCGTATTATTTGGTCCAATTCAATGGCACTATTTACTCGTTAAGAAGTGTGCGAAGGACTCTCTATACGAATAAATAGTATCTGGAGGATTGTCATCAGCCAAGACACAATTGAAATCCAGTTTCTACAGAGAAGGCGTTCCAGAATACATTGATCCCAAAAGAGCATGTAACTTTAGAGACTCCAAAAGGGCGCTCAACATCTCATGTAGCTGGCAGAAAGATGTCTTTATTCCTGTCATTGAAAAGACAGTGACTCGTCGATTTAACCTCAATCTGAGCATTGATGAATCCGGTGTCATTGAGCAATTCTAATCAGAAGTCTACAATCCTCGACCAAGCGCAACTCCGTCAAGCGTTGTCCGACTTGGTTGATCGCATCTACATTCTCTATGGAGAAGCATCTCAATTTGATGTCATCGGCATTGAACGGGGTGGGGCGGTTCTTGCAGAACATGTGGTTGCGTTGTTTGATGAACGATACGGTCAGCGGCCTCAATATGGACGGCTTGACATTACTCTGTATAGAGACGATCTTTATACAGGGCTTGAAAAGGTCTCAATGGGTG
>JAYYJC010000288.1:0-10785 GCA_036146655.1 Myxococcota bacterium
ATGTCTTGCGGAGGACTTGATGGCCCATTTTGAGGACCACCCTGTAAGGTAAATATTCCCACGAGTACGAGACCAAATGCAAGTGCACCTCCAATATAAAGAGAACCCCACTGTTTCTTTGCTTCCGGTGTTTCAACGGCAAATTCATAGGAATCTTCGCTTGGATAATCTGAAACGACTGGATCCTCTTCAAAAGCCGGTGAAACGGGCTCACTTTGTGGCACTGCATGTTCAACTACAGGTGACTTAGCAACTGAAATGATTGGTGCCTTAGTTTGCTCTTGCAGACCCTTTTCAGGCGTGTGCGCATCGTGAGGGATTTGTGAAGCATCACTCGATTTTTCACCAATCACAAGAGTATCGGTCTCCGAGCCTGTCGATATGTCATCAGAAGATACGACACCATCCAAAGGCGCACCGATCACTTTTGGTTCTGTCACATCACGAGTTTGGTCACTGACATTGTCAATTGATTCAGGTTGAGTGGTCTCTGTGCGTTTAAAAAATGCAGTATGTTCAAGGACCTGTGGTTCTTCGAGCTTTTCCAAATCAAAACTTTCAGGGATTATCGTTTTATTTTGCAAATCAGAAAGATTCGATTTTGAACGCCCTCTTCTCCGGCGTCGACGTTTCCCAGATGACATCTGAATCATGTCAGAAACGGACGGAAGTTCCCCTCCGCCCTCTACTGTTGGCAATGCGAACGCTTCAGTTGGTCCATCATCATCTTCGTTGACGATTGAGAAGATGTCTGTAGAGGATTGAGAAGCCGTTAAAGACGACACTCGGTTAATGGCGGTGCTGGCATCGTCTTGCGTGAGGCTAGCGCCATCTACAAAGCAGTAGTCTATCTTATCGCTGTATGATGTTTTGCAAATTGAGCATACTCTCATTTGTGCTTTCCAAAATATTAGGGAACTGCCAAGAGGGCGTTATGGTTTCAATCATAGTATCACACATCAATTTGTCTGTGTGTGTAAGCAAACAGCAAAAATTTAAAGATGTTTTTGTTTGAGTTGCTTTGAAATCACATAGCGCTGTATTTGGTTGGTGCCTTCAACAATTTGCATGACTTTTGCGTCTCGCATGTATCTCTCAAGAGGATACTCACGAGTGTAACCGTACCCTCCAAGGACCTGTACTGCATCGGTTGTAACTTTCATAGCCGTATCGGTTGCGGCACATTTGGCCATTGCAGCATTTAATGAATACGGTTTTCCTGCATCTTTTAATGCGGCAGCTTTGTGAACCAAAAGACGAGCTGATTCAATCTGTATCGCCATATCAGCGAGCATAAACCCAACGCCTTGAAAATCAATAATGGGTTTGTTGAATTGCTTTCTGACACATGCGTATTCGGTAGCTTGCTCAAGTGCAGACTGCGCTAGTCCAACACCAATGGCCCCAATGGTGATTCGCCCAGAGTCCAAGGCCGACATTGCCACCTGAAAGCCTCTTCCCTCTGCTTGCAATAGATTTTCTGCTGGTATCCTGGCGTTATCCAACAGAAGTTCTACCGTTGGTGAAGCACGAAGGCCCATCTTCTCTTCTTTTTTACCAAAGCTCAGTCCGGGCGTCGATTTTGGCACCAAAAAAGCTGAAATGCCTTTGGGACCCGCTTGTCCAGTTCTTGCCATCACAACATACACATCGGCATAACCACCGTGAGTAATCCAAAACTTCCGGCCATTTAGAACATACTCAGAACCCTCTCTAATAGCCGTGGTTTGAAGAGAAGCCGCATCTGAACCGGATTCGGGCTCGGAAAGTGCAAACGCCCCGAGTGCTCCGCCTGTTGCCAATGGTTCCATCCATTCTGACCGTTGCGCATCATTCCCGTAATGTTGAAGAATCATTTGGGGTAGACCGTTTACTGCTACGCTCACAGCGTAGCTGGCTGATCTTTTTGCAATTGCTTCGAGAACGAGTGCGTAAGTGTAATACCCACGGCCAAATCCACCATGTGCTTCAGAAGTCGTAATACCGCATAATCCTTCTTCACCCAGCGATTGCATAATTGTGGGATCGAAAAACTCTTTTTCGTCGTGTTCTTTAAGCTGATGCGCATCCCCAAAGATGCGGTTCAAAACACTTTCAGAGTGTGCAAGGATTTCAGTGTCTTCGGCTGTCATTTCAAACATTATTGCTCTCCCAGATTAGAATATAACGGATTAGTTTTCGGGTGCTGCAAGCCACTTAAATAATGTGCCTTGAGGAAAAATCCATCTCCCAAAACCACACTTTTCACCTTGACTCCATTCTTGATCATCTATGTTTGTCATCAAGTTTGCAGGATGTGAAAGACAAACCTGTTCCCATGGCACAAAAAGTTCTATCCAATAGCGAGGTCCATTACAGTGGTAGCCACGCTGAGTACCACCCCATAACCACCCTTCTTGACATTGCTCGAAAAGGAAAGAGTCGTATTCTTGGTTGCGATTAAAATCACGCAAATGGCTGTCCTCTAGCGCCATCGAAAGCATTTTCAAACCGAGCTGTTCATGTGCTTTAAAAAGAGTTGTGCCAGACTCAAATGAATCCACTTCGGAAAACTGCCATCTCCATTCAAATATGGGCTGGGCAACCTCTAACCCTCGCCACCCTTCTGTCGTAAATCCATCTACAAACTCAATGACCCTAAGTAAATCTTCTCGGTAAGCATTGCCATCCACAGCTTGATTTTCGCGAGCGCTTTGATGCCATGGATTGGGTTGTCCAGAATATAAATGAAAGAGATGACTGTGAATACCGATACCCCAGCTTTGGGGTTCCCAGCCGTTTAGTTGTGCATATCGGTGCGCAAGCATTATTTGAACCAAACGGCGAAGATTAGCGCCCAATGATGCATCAGAAGGGACGCCAAGGTGGTCATTCATAGAACCTGTTGCTCGTAAAGCGGGCTGAACAATGGGGCCATTACCAATACCCAAAGCCGTTTGACCGTCACTTGGCCATGTCCAAAAAGACGGATGGTCATGTATTTGAAGAAAACATTCCGAATATGCGGAAGACAAGTGCTGAGGGATAAATCGGCCAATGTTTTCTATTCCCAAATAATCAGCTGGTGATTGCACGAAGTCGTATTTATTGCCGACGCTTCTTGGAAAGTGGCCTGAGAAAGACTCGATGTTGATATCAAGTTCTTCTGCGTAGTTATGAATGGCTTCTACAGACCACACCAAATTGCGAGTAAGTGCTGGCTCAGGAGGCTCATGCATCCAATTGGTTGGGGATTCTTGACATGGAGATGGGCCAGTACTTGGATATCGAACCTCACCGTAACCACCGGACTCATCTTCACGAACATTATGAATGTGCAACCCCACTCTCAATCGATTTGCAGCTATCAAGGATTGATTGAGTTCTAGAGCTTCTTCGATCACTGCTTCAAACTCAACTCGCTCGGTTTGTCCCAATGCATTAAAGTCAACCCCCGCAAAGTCGCCTTGCCAAACCTCCACAAGTTCAGGGGCAAGTTGAAGATCTGTTTTGATGGATTTCTGCTTCAGAGAATTGGCAAGCCAAACCCAGTTGCGTGTGCGCTCCAAGATGACCTTGGCATGCAATAAGCCACAGTTGTTCAAATCATCTGAGACACACTCCAATGATTGGGACCGGGGTACAGGTTCACTGTGTAACACTAACTGTAGACCGATTGGAGGCTGTATACGCTCAAGCGGTTCTGGTTGACATCCCAATAGGACAAAAAATAAGATCATAAAGTAATATGTACTTGACCGGCCGTCGCAGACTGAAAGACTTCTTCATTTTTAAATTCAGTTGTCGTCCGAAGTACATGCCCATGAGCAACCGAAAGTCCAAGGGCTTTAAAAAGTTCTGAGGGCCTTAGTCCCCGTTCTCCCACGCGTTCAAGACGGACTTTTACGGCGGTAAAACCCTCTTGTGCGGGGTAAGGCTCATGTCGGTCAAACTCAAAGCTTGCCAAATGCTCAAAGAGATCAAAGGGCTTCTTCTTTTTTGGATACCTTCTGCGTTTGTTTGCTTTGGTTCGTGTGATCCAATGCGGACCATTATCACGCAACTGGTCCATCTTGCGCTCAAGTTCAGACCGTTCACATGGGAAATACATGATGTATTCAGTGGCGGCAATTGAACTCATCAGAGATGGTGCTTTCAGTGGTACTTCCTTAACACTCAACACATTCAGTCCTTCTGCAGAAACTTGTTTGAGTTGTGCAAGTGCATGGTCAGGTGTCATTTCTTCGTACAGAATAACATCCATATAGCAGGCCAGAGATTCTTCAGCGACTGGCCGTGCAGACTCAAAACTAACCTTGGGATGTGGGTGAAAGCCCTTGGAATATGCCACTGGAAGATGTGCTCGGCGTAGCGTTCGTATCCAAGCATTCATGGTTTCAAGATGAGACAAAAACCGTGCACTTCCGGTTACGGCAATCCTAAATATTAAGCGCTGAACCGGGTCTTTGTCTGTTTCCCTTGCGGGCGGCGCACCCTGAGCAATTGCATCTTGAATATAAGGGTTGACTTCTCTGACAAAATCTCGTTCGAGTTTTCGACCTTCAATTGAATTGCGGAGCATGTGCGCACAGAGTGCTCTTTCTTGATCAATGACTCCACACCGATGACATTTGGAGTGGCGACAATCTTCAGCGTGCTTTAGCTCAGTGGCTCGTTTCCAGTCCTCTTGAAACCATGACTTCGGAATCAAAATATCAATGTGGTCCCAAGGTAACCGCTCGTCTAATTGTCTCTCACGCAATTGAAAATCGACAACAAAATCCAACTCTTCAATGGCCTGCTTCCAAGCACTGATGTTTCGATGTTCATGCCAAGCGTCAAACCGAGCACCTAGCTCGAATGCTCTCAAAATCAGATCACCAGCCCGACGATCTGCTCGTGACACAAGTCCTTCTAAAAAAGTTTCCTCAGCATCATGCCGACCAAAGCGAACACCGTGATGACGGCCGATTTTTTCGAACAGTATTTCCTGTCTACGGCTTGTTTCGGTCGGATCAATCTGGGGTGCCCACTGAAACGGAGTAAATGGTTTGGGGACAAATGTAGACACACCGGTATTGACTTTGGCCTTCGAATTGTACTGTTTGCCCACGGCAAGTGTACGCAGTGTCAGGTCGGCGATGGCTTCCACATCATCATCACGCTCAGTAGGAAGACCAATCATAAAGTAAAGCTTGACATGGTCCCAGCCTCTTTTGTACGCTTCAGAAGACATGTTGAGCAACTCTTCGTCGGGTATCCATTTGTTGATGACTGCACGCAGCCTTGGAGAGGCCGCTTCCGGAGCAAATGTTAAGCCGGAGCGCCGAACACCGGCAACCATATCAGCCAACTCCACGGCAAAGGAATCTAGCCTGAGCGAGGGCAATGAAACGCTGACATTTTTGGGGTTCGTTTTGTTGACGACTCTCTGAACCATTGATCGCACTTGAGAGTAGTCACAAGTTGACAGTGACACCAAAGATACTTCTTCGTAGCCAGTGGCATCAAGCGTGCGCTCCAGTAGCGTTTCTATCTTGTCTATGCTGCGTTCACGAACGGGCCGTGTGGTCATCCCAGCTTGACAAAAACGACACCCTTGAGTACACCCTCGCAAAACCTCAAGCGAGATTCGGTCATGAACTTGTTTTGTATAAGGAACGATGTACTCTACGGGAAATTCAGCTGCATTTAAATCCTTAGCGATTCTTTTCCTGATCTTTGGCGCCGTATTGGAAGGCAAAATTTGGCCATCATTCAGAACATCAAATGGAAAGAGCGCTGGCACATATACACCTTCAATTTGGGATAGAGCCTTCAAACGATCTGCTCGAGTGGCGTGATTCTGAATGGCTTCAGCAATCTCAACAACAATGTCTTCGCCATCACCAAAGACAAAAAAGTCCATAAAATAGACAAGTGGCTCGGGATTAAAAACAGCCGGACCTCCACAAAAAGTGAGTGGATCTGAGTCGGTTCTGTCTTCTGTTCGCAGAGGTATGCCTGCCAAATCAAGCATGTTTAAAATATTGGTATAAGTCAGCTCTGATTGAAGGGTAAAACCAATGCCATCCATATCTCCAAGTGGGGTTTTGCTTTCCAAAGTGAACATGGGAAGCTTCCGTTCCCTCAACAGCCGCTCCATATCAACACCAGGTGCATAGGTTCGCTCTGCCCAACAATAATCGAGTTTATTCAAAATGGCGTAAAGAATATGAAGCCCTAGATTGCCCAAGCCAATGTCATACAAATCGGGAAATGAAAGTGCCAATCGGATTGACACCTCATTTGGGTCTTTATGAACAGAATTGAGTTCAGATCCAATGTATCGTGAGGGTTTTTCAACCTGTGGCATGAGCTCGTTTTCTATTATTGATTGGAGCGACATTGTGACCTCTTTGCATTTAATTCAACTCTCAATATAACGCAGCCAACTTGGACTCAACTCGATTTCTGATAACATCTGCGTGAAAAAACGATATGCTAGGGTCATAGATCAGGATGGATAGGTAGCCATGGCCAAACGGCAAAAGAAAGACATCAATCTCAGTCTGCGTATGGAAGAAATTGAACGGCGCATTTTTTTGCTGAAAATCCTTTATGAGAAATACTTTAGCGGGATTGAACGGATTGAACCGATGAAAGAACGAGATGCTATTCGCAAACTTGTCCGAGAAACCGGTTTGATGCCAATGACAAATACACAGCAGCGATTTAAGTACCAATCGCTTAAGTCAAAGTTTTCTTCGTTTGAATTGTATTGGCAGAGAAATCTTGTTCAAATTGAGCGAGGCACACATCCAAAGCAAAAGTTTCGTCAACAGATGCTCGAAAAAAATCGACGCAACATGAACACTCTCAATGCACGGCAGCCCAAACTCACTGCTGAACAACAAGAGGATTTGGCTTATAAAGCAGTCTATGAACGGTTTATCGAGGCCCGCAGCCAGTGTGGACAGAATGTGGACTTAGAGTTTGACAGTATCCGAGATACACTTAAAAGACAGGTCAGGACCATTAAAAGTAAGTTTCGGGTAGAGAGAGTGAAGTTTCGTGTGGCCATAGAAGACGGCAAGGCAAAGCTCAAAGCCGTACCAGTCAGAGAAGACTCCGATCCGTCGTGAAACTTAAGCACTTTCACACTGCAGCGATCATTCTGCTTATGGTGCTTTTTTCTGAGAGCATACACCGTTCGCACTGGTCTCAATTGAGCGAATCGCCCCCTTCTGGATGGGAAAAAGAACCCAACGAGATCCCATACAAGCTAGCTGCACTCAGAGGAGACCTCCCACTTTTAAAAGGACAAATCAGTCTCGATTTTTATCGAACCATCTATCCTCAATCGAATGCGAAAATCAACAATATAAGTTTGACAGCTCATCTTCCTGAAGACGGTCAAATTGAAGTTTGGCTTTCCTCTCCACCCCGGAAGGTTCGAGAAGGCAACCGATGGATTGATCCGTGTCAAATCCACCCAAATGGCCCAAGATGTGGCGGTAAATCTAAGTTTGGTGTGGGCATTCGACTAGACCGGATTGGACAAAGTGAAGTAAAGGCTCTTCACGCAAATGCTCAAAATGAACGAATCATGAAATGTGACGGAAATACTCCTGAGATAGGTGACCAACCCGTTCAAATAGAACTCAATCGAACAGCACAAGGCTTTTCATATCGAATCGACAACATAACGGTAAATTGCCGAACGCAAGTTGGAGATCGGCCGCCTCAAATTAGACCAGGGTTGAGAGAAGTCCATATTTCAAATCTTTCGGTCAATGACAACATACCAACTCAACCGGCCCCTAGTCGCTTATACCCTTATCTTGCCGTTCTTGTGGCTTTCGGAACAGTGTTGTTTGGTTTTAAATACTTAAATATGCCACAACGGTACATCACCCTTGTCTTTTGTCCGTTGCTTTTAAGTTCAGTATTGGGATTTGTGGATTGGAAATCATGGGTTGAAACCATGCGTGCGGCATGGCTTCCGTATCAATGGATGCCAGTTATATTGAGTGGCACACTAATGGTTTTCCTTACTCAGTTTTCTGCCGTCTTTATGCTTGTCAAACGCGACACACTACCAAAGGCAGTGGGCATTGGTATTTTGGCACTCACAATTCAAACCCTATTGGTATTTCAAATCAGCAGTGTCAACAGCACGATTTGCCTTCTTCCTCCACTGATTTCTGTGTTCATTCTCGCCTACGAGAGGAATAAAGGGGTTTCACAGAACGGCTTTATGATGGTGGCCCTTTTTGGCTGTATTGGTACTTTCTTCGGACTTGCATTGGGAGTAAACTCTCGACATGCCCTCGGCGGGGCGGCTTTGTTTGGCTCAGCTCTTGCATGTCTCTCTTGGCTTCAGGCGCATGCCAGTGTGCTGAAAGGATACAATCTTCTGTCATTGGTCACCGTTGGCCTTCTCATATTCTCTACAGAAAGTTTTATCAGTGGGACATCTGCTGGACAGCAATGGTCTTCAGCTGGCGCCCTGACCGAAAAGAATGACCTTTTCGGTTGGGTCAGCACCGCAAACCAAGGCTTTGAGCTTCTTAATAAAGGGGAACACACGACCTATCCTGACAAAGGTTATCCTGTGGCCATTCCAACCGTAGAGAGTCAAACACGACAACAAAGAGTCATTTCATTTGGTGGGTCAACCACAGGGGGCGCATTCCAAAATGACAACTTAGAAGACTTTTACCCTGCTAAACTTGGCCGCCGACTCGGTGACAAATATCGTTCGATAAATCAAGGTGTAGGCGGTTGGACCACTTTTCACATTGCACGGTATGTAGAAATGCGCGCAGAAGAACTGTCACCAGATGTCGCCATATTTTACATCGGACACAACGATCTTTTGACCACAAGTCCACTTCCCTACAAAGACCTGTACAAAAGATGGGAGAGCAATCCAAACCGCAAGCAACTCAGCAATTCTTTGGGCCGTTACCATTTGTACCACGCTCTTAGACACATTTTGGTTTCATTAAGGCCAGCAGAGCAACGGGCGGCGGTTCCCGTTTCTCATGCAGAAGAAAATATACTTCGTATAAGAAAGGCACTTTTACCACATCGAAGTCACATCATCTTGGCTTCTGAAGGTCTGGCACCAGACCCTGGTCCCCTAGCTGATTACAATGAGTTGCTCATGTCCATTGCGAACTCTTATGAAGGCATCAGTTATTTAGATGCAGCCAACCGATTTCATGGTTACCCATCAGCCAAGGTCTTTCTTGACGATTGTCATTTAAGTGATTTTGGTCACGATCTACTGGCGGACTGGCTGTCAGAACAGATTAACAGCGAGGTGAACAATGCCACCAATCCGTGATGTTTTACCTTGGGCTGGGGCAGTAATTGTCATTTTCATTTTGGCCTGTCTCCTCGTTTGGCTTAATCAACCACCTGAAAATACGCTCCCCGATGTTTATGGTGTCATGTAATGAAGTACATTAAAATCATAAGCGCTGCCATGATTGCCATGATTATCATTGCCACAGTAATCATCCTTCAAAAACAAGAAGCCTCTCGTACTCTCTCGACTGTAATTACCCGATCTGCACCTGAACTTGGAAATGGCGCCCATTTGCTTTTACCCAATCTCAAATCGGCCATTGTCGTCGCACCTGATCGTCCTCATGACCCTTCAGAACTTCATGACCCAGTCTCGAAAGACAAAATAAAAAGATTAAGACAGTTTCAGGTCACAACGACCGATTCTGGACACAGAGCGACAAATCCCTTCCCACAAAATAAACCAAGAATTTTAGCTGTGGGTGACTCAGTAACCTTTGGTTGGGGTGTCACTGAAGAAGAATCGTATCCACATAGACTCGGCAGTTTAATGGGGATAAGCATTGAAAATGCGGGTGTCCCAGCAATGAAACCGCAACACATTGCGCGTTGGCTGAGAAAAAACAAAAGTAAAGATGCTGAATTTGAAACCGTTTTATTTGCAAGACGAATTGATTGGGGACAACCCAACCCATGGGAAACCTACTTTAAAGCCATTCAAGACAGTATCAATGCCACAGCACCTGCGAAATTTGTACTTATTTTACCTCCGATTTCGACATTTGATCCCAGGGGATTGATGAACCAGGATGAAGAACTGAAAAGACTGAAAAATCGTTTTCCTCAGTTGCCAATCCTTGAACTCACACCTGCATTTAGAAAGTCTGCACCTCAAACCGGTATAAGTTTAAAGGTAGATGGTCCTAATCAGCTTCTTATTGACAACAAAACGAATACAACCATCCTGACGGCCAAGTCTCCACCTATACAACCAGGCGTGCCCGCTTTGGCTCCAGAGATCACAGGTTATTTTGAGGCCAATCCCGAAGCTTCTGAACCCCTTTTCTTCGATGGTGGTCATCCAACCGCCGAAGGCTTCGAAGTCTTTGCAACAGAAGTCCACAACTTCCTAACCTCGCAAGAACTGTTCAAACCCTAGTTTTCGACAACACATAGTATGGATGATGATGAGCAGTTTTGACAACCACATACCAATACCTCTCCCGTTCAATATTTATATTTATCGGCACTGGAAAGAATCTGAGCGGGCGTCTAATACAGCGAGGCTCATTGCACACTTACTTTGCCCTGTACAGGTCATTGACTATGGAATAGATGAGGTAAACTGCGCTTATTTTGATCCAGATGAATCCGTTTTACTTTACCCACATGATGGTCCAATCACACCCTCTCCTTCCATTGGTGATTTTAAGTCGTTGATCGTAGTGGATGGAACATGGAAGCAGGTCAGAAAAATGATGGGCCGAATCCCTCAGCTAAAAACCTTAC
>JAYYJC010000289.1:0-5795 GCA_036146655.1 Myxococcota bacterium
ATACCTTCGTTTCGAAAAATCCAAAATGAGAGCGTAATTTTCTTTCCACCACTCCAACGCAGGGTGCAACAAGGGTTGATTTAGCTCCCAAAGTTCTAAGGGGCTAAAAGGTTTTTCAGCGTTGGTTTCGATTTGAGCGATGTATTGTCGTTCCATTGAATACAATCGCCTTAAGGACTGGGTATATTCTCGCCATGGCCTGATGGTCCCAATTACTCTGTTTAAAAATGCATGGTCGGATTTCACCAAACCAGGAATAAAGACTTTGACTGCAGTCTTTTGATGTTGGTTCGGATGAAGGTATACCCCTGTTTTTGGGTGTGGATTCGTTGCATAAAAAATGCCCTTTCTTAAAATGGATTCAAAGAAACCATTTGGATTGGCTGATTTGATCGACTTTTCCCACTTCCCTAGGTAGGGCGAACCAATGTAGTCAAGTCCAGCAGCAATCAATATCTGCATCCACAACGAAGTGCCTGACCGTTTTGTTCCTGTCACCACAACCATGAAGAAACCAAACCCCTATTTCAATGCTTCTACCAGCCGGTTTCAAGGATCGACAGGTGATAGCTTTGCGCACAACTGGCACCACTCACAGAACTGACAACCACCGTGTACAGCCCCCCGTCCTCTTCGCCAAGATCATCACTTAGAGCCACAATTTCAAATCCACCGGGTCCATTGTCATTGATGTTTCGAATCTCTTGACCATCCTTAAGGATTTGAAGTCGAATATCCATATCAGCCGGCATGCCATCCACAAAGACCTTAAGGCCAAAATCAGGTCCCCACCCTTCGTCTACCATGCTGAACATAAAGGAGTCCACATCGTCTTTGTGCGTGATGTAGGCGTACAAGTCTATGCTTTCAGATGCCGTAAGCGACTCAAGATCATAAGCCTCATCGTCATTGGGCTCGTAACCATCCCCAGTCCATTGGTCGTCTGGGATCCCATTGCAGTTGTCGTCAATCCCATCACAGGTGTCATCAGCAGCACCGGGATTCACATACAGGTTGTCATCCATGCAATCTTCACCGGAGTCATAGCCGTCTCCGTCAGCATCCCAGCGGGGACCGCAATCACTGCAATCGGTTCCCAGATCACATAAATCAAACAGAGACTCACTTCCGCCATCGTCACAATCGCCATCGCTTGGATATGGACAACTGTCGTCACATAAGCCTGTAAAATCAAGGCCATCGCAGTCTTGATCAATCCCATCGTTGCCGATGTCAATGGCATCAGGATTAACGCTCGAGTCATTGTCATCACAGTCTTCAAGATCAAAAAATCCGTCCGCATCTCCATCGAAACGCGCACCGCAATCCGAACAATCTGTCCCCAAATCACACAAATCATAGGCAGCATCCGTGCCGCCATCGTCACATTCACCATCCAGTGCAAACTCACAACTGTCCTCGCAGGCACTCTTGAGATCATGCCCATTGCAGTCTTGATCTATGCCGTCGTCGGGGATCTCTGAAGCCCCCGGATAAATGCTTGCATCGGTGTCATCACAGTCATTATCGCCATAGCCATCACCATCAAGATCAGTGGGTTGGTCGTCTGTGGATTGCGCCGTATCCTCTGGTGTCGAAATGGTTTGCGTATCCGCTTGGCCTGATTTTTCCGGTTCGCCGCAGCCAACAGCCAACAGTACAAGTGCGTTAATCATTCTCATCTTCAATCCATCCCTTTAATACTTTCGCCGAAGCCTCAATACTGTGCTCAACAGCCGTGGAAAAGTCACTTGCCAGTGTTTCGATTAAACTTGGATCTGCAATGTCAATGTTGTCTTGAACAACTGTAAAGGTGAGACCATCGGTGAGTTCTGCCTCAGACAAGACCGCTTGCCACCGTGAATAACTTTGGACCCATCTGGCCAGTGCATTTCTCAGCGTTGGCGTGCTTAAGATCACAACTTCACCATGTTCAACGCTTCGATTAAGGGCACCAAACAAACAATCACGAAGCTGAGCATCGGCCTCATGGCTTAGCGTGAGTTGAAGCAGCCCAGATTTAGACATCAAAGTACTTAAAAGACCTGCTTGAAGTCTCTCAGACAATCGCACAGCCTTGATGACCCCATCTGTATTTGCGTAGGGCTGGCATATTCGTTTATGACAAGCCACACGGACTGTGGAGAGCAATGGATCGACATCGGTTTCGTCGCTTTCTGCCAGCACACTTAAAATGGCCACAGGATCATGCAGGCTTACCCCTTCCTTCAAAAGTTCACGGAACACAGTAAGGACTGTACTGGCTCGATGTGACTTTTGTTGTATCGCTTCCAGCAGTTCAGGGCGTTCTTCCCACACGGGACTTAAAAGATCATCCAAATGCCCAATCCGCAGCATGTCCCCTAAGTAATTGCGCAAAAGCGATTCCAGATGCGTGCTTATCACTGTCAAACTGTCACCCACGAACCGTCCCATGGACTGGTGTGCTTCTATGTCATTGCGATCGATCCAAAGCGCTCCCAATCCGTATGCTGGTTCAGAAACCAGTTGACTTTGGAGTTCTTCAGGAAAAGCACCAACCACAAGAAACTTGTCTATTTGCAATGTCCATCTTCCGACTTCAAAGCCCTGCATAATGATTCGATACTCGAACGGGTCTAGCTCGGGATTGCTTCGGAGATGGATGAGACCAATGGACACACCTGAGTCACCATAAACCCGACTGCGAACAGACTTCAGCTTTGGCATTAGATTCTCACCATCAACACCTGCACAGTCTTCACCAAACAATCCGTGTCCCATTTCAATTGAAACCCCCACTACCCAACGCTCACTGTTTGGGGGTTGCTCTTCTTCTTCTGACGGCTGAGGAGGGATTTCAGTCGCATCCGTATCAGAGCGATTTACGGCCAAAATCGCCTCTTCAATGTTGTCTCGAACCGCACCAAGAACTTGCAGCTGCTCAGATCTGAGCAACTCAAAAACCGTCTTTAAGAGGCGTTGAACAGAAGCCACTCGCTCACCGAAAGCCCCCCAAGTTTCAGCCATGGGAAAATGCTGGCGTTGTCGAACAAGTTCAAGGACAAGCTTTTCATCTTCACTTTGAGCCTGTTCATCAAGCAAAAGCTCAGCATGATTCCAAAGTTGATGCTCTGTTTCAGAAAGTTGCTGCGATAGAGATGCAGGCACGGTGGAACGATTGTGCTTTTGAGCCAAAAAAGCCAGTTCAAGCTGGCGCAGCTTGGTTTTCTTTTGTAAAAGATTCTGCATTCTCGAAAATGAAGACAAACTGCTGCTCAATGACGATTGATGTTCTGTTGACATAAACCACTCAACCCGTTGGAAAGATTGGCTTTAATTATATCACAGTTCAGTCTTTTCGATCTGTATCAAGACTTCGTTGCGGCGCAGGGCTGGGAATGCGGATGGTGAATTGTACTGAGCATAGGAAGCCGAACCTCTTGCAGCATAACCGTGTTCGGACATCCAACCGCGAAGTTCTGCTTCTGCGTTGCGAAAATCCTCCGTCGATGCACGGCCCGAAAATCGAATACTGGCTACAGTACCCCATGACACGCTGTTCAACTCGACATTGCGTTGATTGGGCTTGGGAATGGATTCAAAGCTTCGATCAATTGGCATCACAAATGCCATTGTCATTCCCTCCGGCGAAGCAGGAGAAAGCAAACCCACACCATGACCGTTTTGTTGAAGAACAGGTGCAGTCATGGCCAAAGACTCAGAGCGTTCATTGCCACCAAATATAAATCCCGCAAGCGTGCGGAACCCCTGTGAGAGCGCACCATCCTCTTGGGATTTTAGTGAAGTACTGGCCAACAAAATTGGAGAGTAATGTCGAACTTCAAAGTTTTCCTCAGCCGAAATTACGGTGTAGTTCGGACTGGCCAGTCGACCTTCATAGAAAGCTGTGTACCCCATCCACACACCCAGCAAGCCCGTCATGGCAGATGCGGTTATCAACAAAATATTCGACATATGGCCCCTTCCCAAGACTAACATTGAGAACAAAACTGTCCAGCTGCCGACTAGGGACACCCCTCAAAATACACATTGTCAATGCTGCCACCATTGTTGGCATGGGTGTCTTGTCCTCCCACAATGACAAGTCTATCGTAGGTGGTAATGGCTGTGTCATTTTTACTTCCGACAAGATTGCCATTGAGGTAGAAATCAAAGTTTCCATTCAGATCACGGGTAAGCCGAAGACCGTAGTCCGTGTTTTTGTTAGGAACAAACTCTTGGCTGACCTGTATCCGTGAACTTGCAGAACTCAGAATGTCATTCTTTAGAAAAAAGACACCTTGTTTCGAGTTGTTCATGGTTGAATCACCCAACTGGATACAGTATCCGTTGCCCTGCGGCCCCACACCTGGAATATCAACATAGCTTCCTCCGGAGTCCACAACGCACAATGCAACAACACCAGAGTCGTCTAGAGCTGGATTTGGATTGGTGCCAGGCAACAAGCGGAATGTTGCAGACAAATCAAAAGCCCCTGTTTCAAGTCGCTGCAGATCATACACTGCAGAAGACCACTCAGAACTGGTTCGGAACAACTGAATGGCACCATTGGAAATTCCATAATCCCCCGTCCAATTGAACCAATTATTTAAGCCGTTGTTCCAACCTTCATTAATGTGAGTGAGACAATCTGGAACCACGGTGGTCGACGCTTCTGCAGTGTCTCCATCCTGAAGACCATCATTGGGGGTCACTCGGCAAGTCCAGCCGTCATATTCTTGAGTCGCACCAGCAGCCACACGGTCAATACTGAGAGATGTGGACTGCCCATTTTGAAGCCATTCGTAACTGTACGACACTGTGTCCCCTTCAGGATCAACTGACTCCACATCAATTACACAGCGGAGTTCGTCTCCGTCTCGAGGCCGTTCAGGAGTTATCCGAATGGTTGGTGCAGAGGGTGCAAAGTTGTCTGGCTCATCTCCTGGCTCCCCGCTGGGTTCGCCAGAGGGTTCACTGGCAGGTTCACTGCTTGGCTCCCCACTAGGCTCCCCACTAGGCTCTCCGCTGGGCTCTCCGCTGGGCTCTGCTGCTGGTTCAAATATTCCTGTGTCACTGCAATCCGGTGAATTTTCACAGTCGTCATCTTCACAATCAAATAAGGTATCGGAGTCGTTGTCAGCACCATCTGAGCATTCTCCAGGATCATCTCCCTCTTTCTCAGATTTAAGCATATTGAAATCTTGACAGCCTGCAGCCATGAAAAGAATGTAGAGCATTGGTTATCAATCCATATAAAAAGGGTTAAATAAGCATTGTCTGGAATATATCATATTGTTCACCCCTTTTTGGTCTTGTAATCACGCAAATCATGAACAATTTGGAGTCTCAAATGTCATTTTCCATCGCAGCAATCGCTTTGTCCTTTGCCAACGCACAAAGCATCGACACCAATGACACAGAAGTCGTCCAATACAAGAGCATCACAGAGCTTGAGTTCGGAGATGAATTAAGCATTGACGCATCACTGATATCACCGAACGGTACTGTGGTTTCTGAAGCGACTCGACCACAATTCAATCCAATGTTGTTAATCCGAATGGACTTTCAGTCAGAGCTGTTTCAGTCTGTCGACCTCATAAAATAGAGGCATCGACCAAGATTGGGAACAAGAACCCCTTTTAAATTTTGGATGTTAAGGTATTCTTTGGACTGACCGCACTATCAGGAGAGTACCCATGTTGCTCATATTGCTATCAATAGCGTGCAAAAACTTTTCAAAAGACATCACCGCAGAACCTGGAATTAACTCTGGATTTGGTGATACTGCGGATGCGGGAGACGACCCAACA
>JAYYJC010000290.1:0-11945 GCA_036146655.1 Myxococcota bacterium
ACAAGCGGAAGAAGCATCTGCGGATTAGGTATGCTATAACCCCCATTGAGAAGGTGAATACATGATGACAGTTTTAATGCTGTGGGCGTGCATTAACGACAAGCTGCAAGAAGAAAGCAAAGATCAATTCGTTCAAGGCAAGGTGGTGCGGATCACCCAACCAAACAACGGAGATCTCATACCACAAGAATCCACATTGGAATTTGAGGCTGGAACGGCCATCAATCGTGTGGCGTTGTTTTCAGATGACGAACTGATTGCTGAAGTCAGTGATATGACAACGAACCAAATCGATTTAATGTTGACGGCTGGTACCCAAATGCTGACCTTAGAAGGTCTTGATTCGAGTGGAATACCTGTTTCAGAACACAATATCCGCGTCAGGGTTGAAGGCAATAATGACCCTTGGACAGCCATTGTCAGCCCGCTAAACGGTGCGACCGTTTCCAATCCGGTGCACTTCATGATTAATGCTTCTGATGACATAGATTCCATCGATTTATTTGCGGATGGTTTTGCATTGGGAACCACAGAACCGGGGATGATTTTCAGCTACACATTTACAGGTACGGGATTTGAGCGAACCATAGAAGTGGTCGCCAATTCCGAAGGCAGCGAAATGGCCACAGACAGTATTACCATTACAGTTCAAGACGCCCCTGAACCGATTTCTTCGGATTTCAATGAATTGGTTATGGATACATTGGAGGACTACCCTACGGATGGCTCCTATGCGTATTACTGGCCGCAATCAGGGGGATGGCTGGGGAATCCGCATGACATCTACTATGTCAACCAACTGTATGCCGAAGGAGACCCTCAACTTAGATCGTATTGCGTTGGGCTCACATTTGAAGTTTTTATGACCGCAATGGAAACCATTAATGGATCAACAAACATCAATGGAATGAGCATTGGAGAACTCGACGAGTTTCGAACGGATTGGTATGTCAGAGAACTGTTTGGTGCTGGGCCTGCTGATGCCGTTGACAACTATGGTATCGGTTCACTCGTCTCTCAGTGGAGCGACATACGAGCAGGCGACTTCATTCAGTTCTGGCGGAACTCAGGCAGTGGACACAACGCTATTTTTATTGACTGGGAATACGACATAAATGACAGCATTATTGGTTTCATTTATTGGTCTACACAAGGAAGTACAGATGGCATTGGATACAACTCTGAATACTTTAGTTCTGTAGACCCCAATCACTTCTATGCAGCACGTGTGCACATGCCCGAGGACTGGATGGGCTATTAAAGCATATTTATTATAATATTGACTTGACATGTCAAGGGTTTGTTGTGTAACGATATTATAACGGTCTGTCTGTATTTTCGACATGGCTGCGTTAATCCATTACACTGAATGTGGGCAACAATAGTATGAGGGTGGTATGTCGAAATATCCACGGCTACCTAGCGGAAAGATCGACATTAAAAGTCTCGATATTTCGGGTATCGAGGACTTGTTTGAGTCAATCGATGAACCGGTTGGCCGCGCACATCGTACCTATCGCCACCTTTGGCACTTTGGCGTTCAAAGTTTTGATGAAATTCCAACAGTATCCAAAAGAGCCCGTCAAAAGTTGAAGAAAATCGCTGAAATCTCATTTCTTGAGACAGAAGTCATCGAAGATGCCTCTGATGGAACTCGAAAATTCTTATGGCGGATCCCTCAAGGTGGCGTGGTTGAATCAGTTCTCATCCCAGATGAAAACCGTGAACGAGGCAAAGACCGCATGACACTGTGTGTCAGTTCACAATGGGGCTGTGCAATGAAATGCTCATTTTGTCTCACTGGTGATCTGGGCTTGAAGGGACATCTTAGTGCAGCCCAAATCACCAATCAAGTACTGCAAGTTTCTCAGACACTTCCCGAGCATAAACGAATCACCAATATCGTGATGATGGGTATGGGAGAGCCACTCCACAACTATGATAATCTCATCGTTGCGCTCAAAAACATGATGCACAATCACGGCCTCAACCTCTCACATCGCAAAATCACAGTGTCAACCGTCGGGCTTGTGCCTGCACTTCGAAAACTGGCAAACACCCTGCCCGTCAATTTGGCCATTTCACTCAATTCAACCACAGAAGAGCAGCGCAAACAGGTGATGCCCATCACAGCAAAATACTCCTTGGCCGAATTGCTTCAAACCTGTAGAGAAATCCCGCTTCCATCTGGCAAACGCATCACATTTGAATATGTCATGATGGCCGGCTTTAACGACAGTTTCGATGATGCGCAGCGCTTGATTGAATTGCTGTCAGACATTCCCACCAAAATAAATCTTATTCCCTATAACGAAAATCCCGCTCGAAGCATCCGACGCCCAACCGAACAACATGTCAAAGCATTTCAGCACTATATTGTATCTCGAGGTATGCACTGTTCTATCCGTACCACAAGGGGCATAGACATATCTGCAGCGTGTGGTCAACTTGGAAAAGCCTTCGAAAATATGACCCCTTCAATTTATCCTCAGGAAAGTCTTCATGTCTAACGCAAAGATTGCCATTATCGGCGGCTCAGGTTTGTACCAAATGAATGGTGTGACCACCATCCAAAGCCACACTCTAAATACCCCATATGGACCCACATCTGCACCGATCACCCAATGTCGTCTTTCAGGCAGCGATGCCGAACTCTACTTTCTTCCACGGCATGGTATTGGACACACACTTAATCCCTCTGAAGTCCCCTACCGAGCAAATATATTCGCCCTAAAGTCACTCGGTGTAGACTGGATTATCTCTGTATCAGCTGTGGGCTCACTGCAAGAACCCATTGTTCCTGGCCATGTGGTTATTATTGACCAATTTATTGATCGCACCAAAAATCGTCCCTCAACATTCTTTGATGAAGGGATTGTCGCCCATGTACCCTTTGGAGACCCAATCTGCACTGTGCTTCGAAATATTCTGCTGGTTTCAGCCCGAGAAACAGATGCTTCCATCCACGATGGTGGAACCTATGTTTGTATGGAAGGACCTGCTTTTTCCACCCGTGCAGAATCCAATTTATACCGTTCATGGGGGGCTTCTGTAATTGGAATGACCAACCTACCTGAAGCCAAACTTGCAAGGGAAGCCGAGATATCATACGCCACACTCGCCATGTCTACAGATTACGACTGTTGGCATGAAGGCCATGATGATGTCACAGTTGATCAAGTCATTGCCACTGTCAAAGCAAATGTGACACTTGCGCAAGACATCATCCGCCATGCAATCCCGAAAATTACACAACATTCAGGCCCGCATCCACAAAAGGGTCTTCTCGCCTCTGCCTTTATTACCGATAAAAGCAAGATTCCCGCCGAACGGATTGAAGCCCTTAAACCCATCGTAGGTCCCTACCTTAACTAAGTCCTCCAATTTTCCACTACAATATCTTCCAATGCTCTACATTCTCACATTTTTATTTGGTTGCATCACCGCCCAAAAACAACAACGCGCTGAATCGCGCATCATGCTTGGCTCTGCTTATTTAAAAGAAGGAGATATACCAGGTGCTATAGGGATGCTCCAAGAAGCCACCAAGTTTAATCCAAAGTCGGCGGAAGCTTGGGAAAAACTTGGTCTTGCATATTATGCCCAAGGCGCATCTGAACGCGCAGAATATGCATTTAAAAAAGCACTGAGAATTTCACCCGAACGGGCAGAAACAAACAACAATTATGCCCTCATCTTGCTTGACCAAGAAAGGTACGAAGATGCCATTCAGCATTTTGTTGTGGCAAGTACAGATTTATCTTACCGAAACACCGCAATGGTCTTGAGTAACCTTGGTCGAGCACAGCAACTTGCTCAGGAACCAGAAGCAGCACTCAAGAGCCTAAATAACGCAGTAAGAAGAGCTCCAAACCTTTGTATTGCACGGTTTAACCGTGGACTCGTCCTCAAAGAACTTTCACAGAATCTAGAAGCGCTCGAGGACTTTAAAGCGGTCATCAAAATGTGTGGTGACACCGCCACTGGGGCCTATTACCAAGCAGCCCTCATTCTCCATTCTACAGATCAACCAGCGGCTTGTTCTTACCTCCAAACGGTAATTACAGAAGCCATGGGTTCCTCACTCGCCATTCAAGCCAATCAATCCCACCAAGAGCTCTGCAAATGACCCAACCCCAAAAATCCCGCAAAAGTCGACGGCACAGATCGTCTCCTCAGAAGGAACGACCCATTGTTTTCCTAAGACAAGAAAGACAAAAAAGAGGACTTCGGAAAGAAGATATCCGAACTGGAACGAGGATCCCCCTTAAGTACATCACCATGCTCGAAACAGGGCAATACCCAGAACAAATCGACGATCATCAAAAGGCAAAGATAAAGTCCTGTCGAAAGGCTTACCTTCGGTATCTCGGTCTCCCAACGAATGCCCGATTAAAATTGAAGAAACAAAGCACCATCGCCGCAGCCGTACAAGAGGTCACCAATATCTTTTCAAAGACAGATTCTCTTCCTCAATCTGGATTTTTTAAAACCCTCATTTATTCATTTATTGGAATCGTATTTCTACTCTCTCTCTTTCGGGGCTTTAATGCCATTATCCAAAATCAAACCATAGAGGAAGCAGCAGCAACGATTGCTGAAGTGGAGGAGAATATTGAAATCAGCAAGAAAGATACTGATTATGAGATTTCTTCACAGCGATTGCTGAAATGGCTGCTGGGCACGCCAGCACAAGCCACCACAGCAAAACCTGACTCAGTCAAATCCACAAACGGTCCAAATGTACAACTTAGAGTACTTGAACCGGTTCACTTGACGGTCTTCCGTGATGGTCAACTTGACTTCAAGCGGTTTGTCAATCCCATCAAAAACAATCTAGACAAAGAGTTTGACTGGGCCTACGCAAAAGAACTTTCCATCACTGTAAGCGACATCTCTTCTATTGCCCTCATTCACAATAAGCGCCCCGTGGAACCAATGGGAGATGTAGGTACGAGCAGAACCATCACTTTTCGCACGAAGCGAACAGATTAGGGACAAACATGTCGGATCCGCGCATTGATCTAATCCGACGCCTTGCTCGCCGTTCAAGCCTTCCAGCGTTGCAACGGACTCTCGAAAAATCGAGATCCGAGGACATCGCTGAGGCCATAAAACATCTCACACCAGATCTGCGGTTGGTGGTGTGGGAAAATGTAATAGACGATCCAGAAAAGCTATCAGAGATTCTATCTAATCTAGATGGAAATGAATTGACGGGCCTTATCCAACGGCTGAACTCAAACCACATTGTTCATCTTCTCCATTTAATGGAAGTTGATGACCAAGCCGATTTACTTCAGGCTCTACCCGAAACCTTACGCAATAACCTTCTTGAACAAATTCAAGAGTCAGAGCGCACACAAGTAGAAGACCTACTCGCATATCCAGAAGACTCTGCTGGGGGTCTGATGCACATTGATGTGTTTCGGATGCCTGAAAATGCCACATGCCGTGAAGCCATCACTAAGCTTCAGGAACTTGAAAATGTCGAGATGGTTTTCTACATTTATGTCGAAAACGCCTTTTCACAACTTGTCGGCGTCTTGTCAATGCGGTCATTGTTGACCCACTCTCCTTCTAAACCACTAAGTGAAATAATGTCGACTGATCTGATTGTTGCAGACCCTGCGCAAAGTCAGGAAGATGTCGCCACCATGGTCTCCCGCTACGATTTATTGGCCATTCCTGTGGTTGATTCAGACCGAAGTCTCCTTGGAATCATTACCGTAGACGACATTGTCGATGTCATTCAAGACATGCATGCCAAAGATGTCCTCTTGATGGCCGGTTTGAGTGAAGAAAGCAATCAAAATCGTTCCGTCTTAAATGCATTTAAACAGCGATTTACTTGGCTCTTGGTGACCCTTTTTGGTGGTATCGGTATGGCTGAGCTCATCAATGCATTTGAGTCCACTCTAGAAGCTCAAGCGGTGTTGGCTGGATTTATTCCAGTCATGCTTGGGACAGGCGGTAATGTTGGGATTCAAGCAGCAACCATTGCCGTTCGTAATATCGCCACAGGCCACATTGACTTTGAAGGGATGACCCCGTTAATCTGGAGAGAGTGCCGAGTGGGGATCTTACTGGGTCTCAGTTTTGCACTGGTACTCGGTGGATATTGTTTATTGAGAGAGCAAGACATTTTACTGGGATTGGCTGTGGGAAGTTCCATCATTATCACAGTAATTACGGCCGCAATACTCGGTCTCTTGGTTCCAATTTTCATGGATCGCATTGGCTTTGATCCTGCTGTAGCCACGGGTCCATTTGTGACAACCGGAATTGACTTGGTGGCCATTTTGATCTATTTCAGTACATGTCAACTCATTATGAATATTTAGGTTCGTAATCAGAATGCGGATTGAACATGCCTGAAGCCCAAGAAATCAACGCCATAGTGGTTGGGTATACCGACTACAGTGAAAGTGATCGAATTGCCAAGTTGCTTTCCCCTCAACTGGGTTTGTTCTCGGTTATGGGGAGAGGTGCACGCCGCTCAAAACACAGACTGTCGGGCGTCATCGATCTTGGAAATGACATTACAGCTCAGGTACGACAAGGCAAAGGAGACCTGTGGACACTAACCAGTGCTCAGCTCGACAATGGCTTCTTGAACATTCGGAATCACATTCATAAACTGGCTTTACTAAGTTATTGCTGTGAAATATCCAGTCGCTTTGGACAGACAAATATGCCCGCACCCAAACTCTATGGGCTGCTTCAGAATACCCTTGCATTGCTGAATACCGAATCTGAGGTTTTGGGGCCGCTATTTCGCATCGGGTTCGAACTGAAAGCCCTCAGTTTTGCAGGCCTCCGTCCACCGCTTTCAAGATGTGCAATATGCGGAGAAATCAGCCATCAGGACATGGTATACAGCCTAAACTCTGGAGGCGCTGTACACGCAAGTTGCGTCACACACTCCGAATATACGGTTTCAAATGCATGGATCCAAGCACTTGAGGCGATCCTTTGCTCTCCCTTGAAAGAAAGTTTTCATCTGAAGGCTCCCAGTGGTCCACAATGGGCCATCGCTCGTCAAATTGAATTTCACACTGAGGGCGCACTGCGTTCTCGAAGTTTTCTAGCGACACTGGAAGGATCTTCGTGATTGTAATTTCTCTTTTGTTTCAAAGTTGTTTGCTAACGGAGCCCACTTCTAGTCAAAGCTATACATGGGGTGGGTACCTCTATCAACGTTTTGCAGACACCGAAGAGTTATTGCCTGTTGACAATGCCACTCTCACACTCACTTACAGCGAGCAAAATGAAACCATTTCTGCCTTTCAGCCCTACGAAGACACGCAAGGATATTGGCAATTTGAGCTTTATGATGCAGCTCCCGAAGAAATGCAGATCCGGATTGAAACGCCAAACTCAAGTCCAATGCTCTGGCGCGGACAAACCCCTGCAAGTCAGGCTATATGGCTCAATTTATTTACCCATCATGACGATTATAACAGTCTATTTTTTGAACAGATAAACACATTTATAACGGATGAAATACAGGAACTAAGCCAAGGAGAGGTCTCTCACCTTTGGGGAACCCCTCTCACCCCAGATGATTGGATTGGTGGCGAAGCACAAACCATTCATGTGGATGACAATTCATCGCATCAGGTCTTCTTCTTTGGGCTAGATGAAAACCTTGAGCTGGTACTTCTTGAACAACCGCTCATTTCCCCGCCATTGTACTTCTTTTCACCAAATATACCACCTGGTCAGGTGCTTTTTGAATTCGAAAGCCCAACTGCTTATGGTCAAACAGACTACAGCACAAACGGTGGAGAAATATTAAGTGCCATGTACTATGTACTGTGGCCAAACTAACCACTTGACTCGATGAAGGGGGCTCATGTCTTTGTTCGTATTCATTCTTCCCATGTCATGCATGACGACAACCCAGTCTATCCTATCCACTCAAATTACGGATGAAACAGGGGCAGCTGTACCTTATGCAGCCGTTGAAATCCGTGATGAATTTGCGGAAGTATATTCACGTACTGAGGCCGATGCTGAAGGACAAATCGAACTTGAACTACCTCCATTACAGACATTTTTTGCTGTGGTTTCAGCTGAGGACTATCTAAAAGCCTCTTTCACCGGTTTCTCGGGTGAAGGTGATTTTTTAATGGAACCGGGCACACTGTGGCTGAGAACCCCTGAAGATGTTGAGCCACAAATTGAAGCATTTACAAATTGTACGCCTACCTCCGAAGGTTTGGTGGATGGACAGGCTCGAATGGCCATTCCAGAACAAGACAGCGACTCACTTCCCATCGTATCCACCGCTACAGTTCATCTGATTGATAAAGATGACCGTTTCATTCCCGCTTGCTACATTCCAGAGACTGAAAGCACTTCTGATACGAGTCAAACAGGAGAAACCGGCAAATACGCTTTCTTTGGGGTCGAGGAAGGTTTGTATATACTTCGGACTGAGGTCATTATTAGTGGTGTAGAAACACATCAGATAGATTATGTGATCTATATGCCAGACGGTGGTACCGTTCCGTTGTACCCCACACTTATACCTTTGTAAAACAAGAATATGTCCACAGCAATTGCACACTTTAATGAACCATACGCTTGGATCGCACGGGGACTGTTGGAACGAAATTGGGAAGACATAAGTCTCTCTCCCAATGCTTTTCCAATGCAAAGTGGGCTGGGATTCTCTGTGGACAATTTACTTCAGACTGGCGGACAATTTGGGCTGAAGTTGATTGTTTTGGCTCGAGACGAAATGGGTTGGCTTGACAAAGACGGGGCATACGAGTTTTATGCACGACACTGTCAAGACCATTGGAACACCCAACAAATCTTAATTTATTCAAAGGACACTGCATTCTTTCAATTTATTCCCTTCCAAAATGAACAGTTGATGTGGTTGGGAAGCCAGATTCACGAACAGATTGGCACACACATTCGAACCTTTGTCCCTCAGCGCCGTCAAGGACACACAGTCTCAACCGCCAGTCTGTCTCAGATACCCGACCCAAAACCGATACTCGCCTCGGCTGAATGGGTGGGATTTCTTGACCGCCGACTGCGAATGCGCATGGACCTAAATACAGCTCGCCAAGAAGGACTCATTCTCAGTCCTCCACCGCAACCAGCCTTACACCCCAATGCACCTCCACCCCTCACTCATCAAAACACATCGATACCAGTACAATCCCATCCAAACATAAACATTGCCCCACCACACATGCTTGGGACTCCACCTCCCATCAACAAAGGCATGGGCATCAGTTTGGGAATGGGCATTGCGAACCAACAGGCTGGTTCATCCTTTGCAGGAAATACCCAGACAATTGCCATGGAAAAGCTGTCAAAACCAGCTATTGCACTCCGTGTTGTATTCTTTGTCGGAATCGCAATGGGCTTAATTGCCATGGCCAATGTGATGACCACATTCTTGATGATCAACCAAGGGACAGCGGTGCGTAATTCCTCGGAATACCTTTTGGTTATCATGACATCGCTTGGGGTCTCAGCCGTATGCTTGGTCGGCTCTATTTTTTGTCATTTTGGCCTACACTACTACAAAGAAGCGAAGGAACATCCCCTTGCATACGCCCCAATTGTCTATGCGTGCTTGTTGCCATTTTGTAATTTTTTTGGCACCTTTATTATCGGCATGTGGGCACTTTGGATGTGGTACAGGCCCGAGGTAAAGGCGGCTCGAAAAAAGGAGTCTTGAGAGGAGGTGAAAAATTGTGCTTACTCGGTTAAAGGGAGGCATCTTATTTCACGCCTGAAGGAATCACATGACCTTTCAAGAGCTCATACTCAAGCTCCAAACTTATTGGAACGAACAGCGCTGTGTCATCCTGCAGCCCTACGACATGGAAATGGGAGCCGGTACCTTTCACTGGGCCACATTTCTTCGTGCCATCGGCCCCCAACATTGGCGTTGTGCATTTGCGCAGCCCTGTCGGAGACCAACTGATGGACGCTTTGGCGAAAACCCAAATCGGCTCGGCCATTACTATCAATTTCAAGTTCTGTTAAAACCATCACCGATCGACATACAAGATCTCTACATAGGCTCACTCGAAGCAATCGGAATCGACCTGACAAAACATGACCTTCGATTTGTTGAGGACAACTGGGAGTCCCCAACCCTCGGCGCATGGGGACTGGGCTGGGAAGTCTGGCTGGATGGGATGGAAATCACCCAATTTACTTACTTTCAACAATGTGGTGGCATAGAACTAAACCCCATATCTGTTGAACTGACTTATGGGCTCGAGCGCATCGCCATGTATCTTCAAGGAGTTGATCACTTTAAAGACATACACTGGGTAGATGGATACAGCTACGGCGATGTGTACATGCGAAACGAGAAGGAACAAGCCAAGTATGCCTTCGAGCTTGCAGACACAGACGCCCTCTTCCAGTCATTTCAATCTGCTGAAAAAGAGTGTCTTAAACTCGCAGAATCAGGGCTGGCTTTACCAGCCTACGAGCAGTGTATTCGATCCTCTCACACCTTCAACCTCCTAGATGCCAGAGGCGTAATCAGTGTTACAGAGCGCGCACAATACATTCGACGTGTCAGAACCTTGGCTCTGGCATGTGCAAAAGCCTGGAATGAAGGAGCACAACAATGAGCGAAGTCCAGAATAAAAGTGCATTGTTTATTGCGCTCCGGTGCGAAGAGCTCCCTGCTCGTTTCGTTGAGCTGGCACAAAACGAATTGACTAAATCTATTTTAAATCTTTTAAAGGGGATTTCTCATGGTCAAAGTCAAAGCTGGGCCAGTCCCCGTCATTTGGGTGTGGAGATCTTAAATGTAGAAGGCCAAACGCCATTAGTAGAACAGCTCGTTACCGGACCTCCGGTTAGCAGAGCTTTTAAGGATGGTGCACCAACCAAAGCTGCGATCGGATTTGCCCGTGGTAAAGGCGTTTCGGTTGAGTCACTCGAAACGGTGGACTCACCAAAAGGGCCTGTGATCGCTGCCCGAATCACTCGGGGCGGAGAATCAACCATTACAAGAATAAAAATGGGTTTAGAAGAAGCCATCCTTGGTATTCCATTTCCCAAAAGCATGAAGTGGGGAAATGCAGAAAACAGTTGGGCACGCCCACTCCAAGGCGTTTCAGTCCTATTTGGGAATGAACCGATTGATGTCACCGTGGCGGGAATCTCCAGCACACCCTCAACGCTCGGTCATCGACTTAATCCAGGCCCCATACCGTTTAACTCAGCAGCCTCATGGCTATCGGGATTAAGAGCACATCAAGTTGAACCCGACACAAATGTGCGTCGAGAAAAAATTGTCGAACAACTCAAATCTTTGGCTGATACACACCAACTCTCATTGGGAGAGCTAACACTCATCGATGAAGTGGTTCATTTGGTCGAGTGGCCTGTGACCATCGCAGGGCAGTTTCCCAAGGAATTGCTTGAGCTGCCACCCAAGCTTCTGGTCGAGTCAATGCGAGTCCACCAGCGTGTATTCCCAAGCTATACTGCAGACGGCAATCTCAGTTCTACCTTCTTTGCGGTTACAAACCAACCCAATGCCCGAGACGAAGAAGTCAAAGCCATAATTGCCAATGGAAACAAGCGAGTACTGACCGCTCGATTTTATGACGCAAAGTTCTTTTACGCAGAGGACCGCAAAAAAAATCTCATCGAGCATGGGAAAAAGCTCGCTAAAGTCAGATGGGTTCGCAATGGAGGTACACTTGCAGATAAAGCAGAACGCATTGCAACACTTGCCAGAGAATGGGCTCATGCCTATGGTGGCGATCCACAGGCTGCTTATCGGGCAGGTTTAATCTGCAAAGCGGATTTGTGTACACAGATGGTGGGAGAATTTCCGTCACTTCAAGGCCATGTCGGTAAACTTTTGGCGGAGTTTGACGGTGAAACAAAAGAAGTGTCCATGGCTGTTGAAGGACACTATTTTCCCCGGTTCCACGGCG
>JAYYJC010000291.1:0-2307 GCA_036146655.1 Myxococcota bacterium
CTCTGACAAAAAAGAGTGCGTTTTGTTCGGTGAAAATGAACTGCTGTATTATGATCATAGTCATTTAGCCAACTCCACTGGTTCAAAGTTAATTGCCCCTCTTATCGCCGATGCCATCATGGAATTTGAAAGCCAAAATCCAAACAAATGAATTCAATGAGCTTGACACATATAGAACACTCACCTGATTGGTTGGTTGACCTATTTTGAAACTGCCACCATGCGGAAGAAAAACCAATGGTTATTTAGTAGGCTACCTTTCGTTCAAAGTATGTATTTATGAATAACCGCACGCCATTTTGGAAGACAATCGACGGCCTAACCCAGGCAGAGCTGAAAGACAGACTTAATGAAGTCAGACCCAGTGTGACCAATGAAGATGTGCTTTGGGACACATTGGGCGCTTCCAAAATTTCAGACTGGTATGCACTCTTAGATTTGGCTGAACATCACATGTTAGGCGAAGAACTCCTCATTTGGATTTTAGAATGCCTCATTTCATTCCACGCAGATTGGATCATGAACGCTGAAGAATGGTACTTACCCAACTTGAACCTGTCTAAACTGCCTCAGAATTTTTCCCAACTTTCGAATCTTCGTTGTCTAATCCTAAGCGGAAATAACTTTGAGTATTTCCCAAAGCAACTGACTGAAGTTCCCCTGCTTAAAAAACTTGATCTGTCAATGAACAACATTAGAGCTCTTCCGAAAAATTGGGGAACGCTCAATACTCTTGAGGAATTGCACTTAAGTGAAAATCAACTATCAGTTCTGCCAAGGGAGATGGGCGGACTTTCAAATTTAAAACATTTGAGCATCTGGGGAAATCAAATCAGCCAACTTCCAATAGAACTTGGTGTTCTACCATTAAGACACTTCAACATTAGTCATAATGAACTGTCACAATTCCCGCTCTGTCTTGCTCAACTTTCAAATCTATGCCATTTAGACCTTTCGTTCAATCAACTGGACGAAATACCCAACTCGATTCAAGAAATGTCTCAGTTAGAGGTCATCCATTTGGCATACAACTGCCTTCAAGAATTACCTCATGGAATCACACGGTTAACTCGGCTTCAAACGCTCTTAGTTCAAGAGAACCGTATCGTAAAACTGCCAGCAGAAATGGGTCAACTTTCAAACCTTAAAGACCTTGATCTTCAAAACAATCAAATCACTTCACTGCCAAGTGGGCTTACAACCATTCGCATTGATGAAAAACAATGGATAGAAATCAGCAAGACCTTTGAAACCCTATTATCATTGAAGCACATAAGCTTTGTTGGTGCTGGACTAACGGCACTCCCACCAAGTGTTTGTGGGCTTTCTAATCTTCAAGTTTTAGACCTCACCTCTAACAAACTTCATACGCTTCCTGAAGAAATGGTCCAGTTAACTTCACTGCGGACGCTAGATCTCACTGATAACCAGTTCACACATCTGCCAGACTCAGTGTACACCCTTGAGAGACTAGAAGAACTGACACTTGAATCAAATTACATCAGAACCATTGATGACTCGATTCTTCAACTGTCTCAATTGAATGACCTGAATTTAATGAACAATATGCTTACAAGATTGCCCAAAACACTTGTTTGTTTGCCTTTATTAAAAAAACTTAATGTGGCTGAAAATCCCTTGCAATCTCCGCTACCTGATTTCCAACAACTCTTGCAGTTGACAGAGCTGATAATTGATATGGATATACTTTCAGAGGACATCATCCATCAACTCGAACAAGAATTGCCTAACGCCATCATCATCACACTTTGAGGCCTCCCCTCGTACAATTTCTCATTAAGAGTTGGGTGCAAATATGGACGCAATCAGTTGTGATAAGGTGAACGGTTTATTTAAATAGCGTTTCTTGAGTTGGGGGTCCTCTGGGGGATTGCCAGAAATACAAACCACCTTTGAAGTTAAACTTGGGTAATGAAGTTTAATGTAAGCAAAAAGTTCTTCACCGGAAAGCTTCGGAAGTTGAAGATCGAGAATGATGCAATCCCAGTTTTTATTTAAGTGCTTCATGGCCTGTTCAGCAGAATTCACCTGCTGAACAAAGTGACCTTCATGCATTAAAAAGTCCCTCAAAGCCACCGCCAACTCAACATTGTCATCAATCAATAAAATATTAAGTGCCAACCCGAGTTGCAAATCTGACTGAAGCTGATTTTGAGAGTCTTGGATGGGTAGCTGCACCATGAATCGTCCACCTTCGTCAGTGGCTTCAAGAGAAAATTGTGCATCAAAAGAACGGATTAAAATTAAGACACATATAATTTGATAGCCTACACTGCGATGCGGCAG
>JAYYJC010000292.1:0-14962 GCA_036146655.1 Myxococcota bacterium
GTCAGGATCATCTCGCTGAACTGTGGATGTGTCGTTGCCAAGTAAAAGAGGGCACCGTCGGATAAGTCTGCTTCAAGTGCAGCGATAACCATGAGCAAGCGTCCAAATGTCTCACCATCACTTTCCATGCTTAAAATGGCATCTACAGTTGATTTATCTGCATCTGTAATCTGAGGCGCAGCTTGAACAGACTGACCGAGTAGAAGTGAGAAAAGAAGAAACATGATTATTTGTCCGGTTGAGGCGAGGGAAGCCAACTTGGAAGCTTCAACTGAGGCGGAAATAGGTGTTGGGCTTGGTCATTGTCTGTGGATAGAAATGAGCCGAGATTGGTCGATAATCCAGCGGAACTTCTCTGAAGCCATTGTGAAGAAGCGAGTATTTCGGCAAGAGCTTTATATACCATGGCAGATGGTTTTTCAGCATAATTGTCTCTGCGGCTTTGAAGAAGCCCATGTGATGCAAAAGGGCCTTTTTTCTTTTCTGGGGTCCTGAGGGTATGCCAGTAAACCCGTTCAAATCCATTCTCGATAGCCGAAATAACGATTTCAAAGAGCATCTCACCCTGTTTGTTTTCTGTCATCCATGTTTGCCTTTGATCGGATGGTACGCCTGTTTCTGTCAGCCAGATTGGCTTCTTAGGCAGAAGTCTTCGGATGAAAGACATACTGCGTATTAGGCTGTTTATATTGGGCTTATCGATGTAACAATGGACGGAAAGGATATCAAAAGCATTGGGTTCAACTTTGGACAGCACGGCTGTTAAATAGTCTTGACCATGTTGGTTTTGAACACTTGCCAATCCACCAAATAAGATTTTGGCATTTGGGTTTGCCTTACGGATGGCCAAACTGGTTTCGTTCAACATGAGGGCATACTCATCAGGCGTCTCAAATTGACTTGGATCCATGCCTTGGGGACGGCCTCTTGGGGGACGATGATTGTGTAGATCTGGCTCGTTGTCGACTTCCCAATATTGAATGGGGAGCTTTAAATTGGGCATATCTTTGTATCCATCCCCATCATACCGTTCCACCACTGCCTCTACCCAACTCAAATATTCTTCCATATGATTGGGCAGATAAGCAGAAGTGTACAAAGCCGTTTGAATTCCTGGCCAAGGACCAATGACCAAGACAGCTTCTAGGTCATAAGCCTGCACGGTTTGTACATAGCGATCTGCATGTGTTTGCCACTCAATCTTTTGGGAGTCATAAAAGTTTAGAAATGGATAAGTATGAGAATTTGCTCTTACTGTCTGTGCCCCTAAATCAGCGGTCAGTTCTGCTTCCTTTGTCAGTCGGTTCTGAATCTCTTGGTTCGAAAGCATGTTGTTAAGTATCAACGCTCTTGGAACAGATACCGCTTCATTTAGACCAAGAATGGGTTGCTTAAATTCTACTCGGTCAGGAGCTTCTCCGGCAGCCGCATCCTTTTTTACGGATTGGGTGCAAGACAGTAAACAACTTCCTAACAGCAGACGAAGCATGAGCCATTAAACCAGTCTGAGATGCGGACCTGTGTGCTCTTCAGATGAATCGTCTGAGGGTTCATCGTCTTGTATTGGAAACAGTACAACTTGCTCAACGGCACTCCATGGTATGATACATTCATACAACCCATCAAATGACAAGAGTATTTCAAATGCGAGTTCATAGGTTCTGAGCTTCATTTTGTCATGATAAAGCGCATCGAGCCGAACTGGAAACTTTGATGGGAAACGATCCAAAATGTGATTCGGAATATTGCTCCCTTCGAGTTGGTCACCATCCAACATTAATAAAATGTCTACACCCAACCCAAATCCAAAAAGTAGCATTTGCTGTGCATGATTTTCGAGTGGTTGCGGAGTATAGTCAACTTCCTGTTCTTCTCTGACGGCCTGGATAGGGGGCTCTTGGATATCTTCTATTGACGCCTCATTTTGAGAAGAAGCTGAGGTGGGCAGCAGGTCTTGTTCCAGTTCTAGTGCTTGAGCAATGTTGGCAAAATCTTCAACCAGAAGAGGGGTTTTACCTGATAATATTTTCTTTATGTCTTTTCGTGAATAGCCTGTCAGCTCAGCAAGGACAGCGGTATTCATTTTCTTCTTAAGAAGAGCATTGCGAATGATTGCGAGCAATTGCTCGGAGATACTGTCAGACATCGTCATTCCCCTTCTTAGATACACACTAACTCGTTTTTAAGAGAGAGTCATGAAGTCGAAGGCAACAAAGTCTACTTTGGAATAGGCAACCCTTTGGGTATGAGTGAGTCAAGCTCAGGGGGATTGAGTTGACCTCCATTGCCAATGGCATTTTGAATGGCTGCTGCTGGATTGACTCCTGAGGGAGCCCCTGGGAGGTTTGGTGATAACGGAATACCCATGTTTGGCACATTATTGATGCCGCCGGTAGCCACTGCATTTGCAATATCAGATGGATTGATGGGCATACCAGCCGTATTTGCTACACCGCCAAGCGTATTCGTGATTGAACCAATGTTGCCCGAACCAATGGCGTTGGCTATTCCACTCGTTTCACCTGCTATTTGCGAAGTATTTCCAGCTAGATTTGCCACTTGGTTCATTCCATCTATTGCGCCAGCTGCATTGGCCAACCCATTTACAACACCAGCACCACTTCCAATGGCTCCAGCAGCATTGGCCAAATCACTAAGTCCACCTGCACCGCCAGCAATACTTCCAAGCCCACCTGCAGCCCCAGCGAGACCACCAAGGCCACCTCCAGCCGCACCAAGCCCACCTGCAGCCCCAGCGAGACCGCCAAGGCCCCCAGCTGCACCAGCGAGGCCTCCAGCCGCACCAGTAAGTCCGCCAGTTGCACCGGCTAGACCTCCAGCCGCACCGGTAATTCCGCCAGTCGCACCTGCGAGACCTCCGGCTGCTCCAGCCGCACCGGCTAGACCTCCAGCCGCACCAGTGGCACCGGCGAGACCCCCAGCTGCAGCCCCTGATAACCCACTAATCGCTTCTGTTGGATTGGCATTGACACCACTATTTCTGAGGACTTGAGAACCGGCAAGATTGACCAAACTTGAAGCACTGAAGTTCATGTTTCCGCCAGCATGGCGGTCTACCTTTTGTCCTCCTACCATGCTGATGCTTGAATTGGCGGTCAAAGAGAACTCTTTACACTTAACCGTTATCTTTTCCATTGCTGTCCAGCTGGTATTACCACCGCAATACTCAGAATAGGTTTTGTTTGGTGCATCGAGGGTTTGCCAAATCACACCAGATTCAGTGTTCAAACGCTCAGTGGCTTTGGCGCCGAGTTGAATTTTTTCATTTCCCTTCGTGTCGTCAAATAGGACCATGTGATCATTTCGCGACCAAAACACACGAATATTATTCTCTTCATCATCGTTTTTGTATGGTTCAGGTCTATCCTCTCCACCATTGTAAACGCCACCTAGTACATAGGGGGTTTGAGAACGATAAGAGAAGGCCAATGCAACTTCGGTACCGATGTCTGGGAGTATGGCAAGTCCACGGTTGATGCCAGCCATTGGTGTGCAAATGCGCGCCCATGAACTTTCAACTTTCCCTTCCGTATTGGATACTGGATATTCAACCAAAACACGATGCATCTTTTCAGGATCTACATTGTCTTTCACGATTCCAACAATTACGCCTCTAATCATCTGCTGGTCCTAGTTTAGCAATAGTTGGGGTGAAGTGGCACTGAAGTCTCCAGCTGCTTGTTCTGCGATGGTGCCGCCAGATTTGACATCTATGTTTCCGCCTGCCTTAATGCTGATGTTGTTGTTGGCCGTTAGCATAAAATCGTTGCAAGCTAACTGGATTTTTTCTTCAGCTTCTATCATGATGTCTTTGGCACTGTAGACAATGAGTCTTTTGTTGGCCGCATCCCAGACCACACGAATTGATTTATCAAAGGTATGTAATTCTATCTTTTCAGCACCATCTGTATCATCAAAGGTGACTCTGTGTCCTGATCGAGATTGAAATACCCGTAAGTTGTTCTTCTTGTCTTCGTTTGCATAAGGTGGTGTATCGACACCGTTATAAACTGCGCCGAGCACGATTGCATTGTTAAAGTTTCCATGCATAAAAGCGACAATGACTTCATCGTCAATTTCGGGTATCGTCATCCATCCGCGATCTCTGCCTGCCATGGGCATCACCAACCGAGCCCAGAATGAGTCTGGGGCTTCAGGAAGCATTGGAAACTTGACCTTCACCCGACCCAACTGTTCTGGGTCCACATTGTCAATCACGATTGCTTCAACAATCCCCGGCATTTGGCCAGAAGACGGCTTTCCAAATTTATCAGTGACCATGGGCATAGGTTTTCTCCAAACTTCAAAGATGTATTATATGCGATATTAAACCCCATTGTATACCTGTCAACGAAGGCAACTTAATTCTCGGTTAAAATCGTATAGGAAAGCCAAATTATGCTCCTCTTTCTGTTATTCCTAGCCTGCTACAGTGTCTCTTTGCCTCTTGGAACATGGCGAATAGAAGGGGACAATGAGATTGGTGTCATCAGACACTCACGAACTGGATGGACACATCAAATTGAATTGGCGCTGTTCACTGAGCATACCTCAACAAACGGCTTGGTTAAGGCCACAGTTGAAACTTTGGATGGAACTCATTGGCTCCGATTTCCCATACAGTCGGGATTTGGTGACGGACAGGCCAGCATTCGGCTACAAGGGCGTGAGGCTTATCTTCCACTTGGTGCTCGGTTTAATGAGTTTGGAATACGGATGCGCATTCATAGTGACCAAACACTCAGTGACGAAGAGCTGAAAGTGGCACACGAGGCGTGGAAAAAGCGCCAGGCCATTGATAACCAGGTATGGATGCAGGGTTCATTTTTACTTTACAGCGATCAAAAACCAGTTGGTACCGTGCAGTTATTGCCAGATGAACCTGCAGAGATTCGAGTATTTGATTCTTTTTGGCTTAGTGATGGGCAGGTGAGCGCAGAACGATTTGATGAAGGCCCAGATATAATGCTTCTCTTTCCAGTTGAACCCAGCTTTGAAGGAGAAGATGGTCTCCTTAGAATAAACACGATCCTTCAAGAAGTGGTGGTTCCAACATCAGATGTGCCTTCTGATTTAGATCGACGGTTGAAGCTTATTCCAGGTGTTTTCCAAGAATCCGATGTCCTTCCATTGATCGAGGCGTCGATTGAAGAAGCGAATCAACTGGAAGCAAAACTTGTTTTGCGAGATGGTATTCAACTGTCTCGATGGGCAACCCAATCCGATGGTTGCGCTTCATTTGACGATTGGGTGATGAATTCCGGTTATGATTGGATGGGTTACGAAGTTAAGATTGTCCACGAAAACAATGAGTGCGTGGTGTATGTCAAAGGCGATCCGGAACAACATCGGAGGCGCTTTAGCGGTAAAATTACCAAAAACGGATTAAGTGGGTCTGAAATCGGAGACTGATCATGGCTACTGTAACTTTTTCCAACATTCACAAATCATATGGAGATACCAAGGTGCTGAAAGGCATTGACTTTCAGGTACAAGATGGTGAGTTTTTGGTTCTTGTTGGTCCGTCTGGCTGTGGGAAGTCCACCCTTTTAAAATGCCTAGCTGGCTTGAATGAAATTACCTCAGGTGAGATCGTGATCGGAGACAAAGTGGTAAACGATCTTCCTCCAAGAGATCGCGATGTGGCCATGGTATTTCAATCTTATGCCCTTTATCCTCACATGACTGTCGCAGAAAATATGGGGTTTGCCTTAAAACTGCGAAAAGAACCCACTGCTGTCATTGACAAGGCTGTGAATGAAGCCGCTGAGATGCTCGACCTGACAGCGTTGCTTCACCGTTATCCGAAAGAGCTCTCTGGTGGGCAAAGACAGCGTGTAGCAATGGGCCGCGCCATTGTGCGTCGTCCCAAAGTATTCTTGTTTGATGAACCCCTTTCCAATCTTGATGCAAAACTCAGAAATCAACTTCGATTGGAGCTCAAACGGCTTCATCAAACCCTAGGCACCACAATGGTATATGTTACTCACGATCAGGTAGAGGCCATGACGCTAGCAGATCGCATTGCGGTTCTCAATGGCGGGCACCTTCAACAACTTGGCACCCCACATGAACTCTTTCATGACCCCGCAAATCGGTTTGTGGCTGGTTTTATTGGGTCACCCGCAATGTGCTTTCTGGATGGCATTGAAGATGGTGTAGTCACTGGGATACGCCCACATGATGTAAAGGTAGCAGATCAAGGAGAACCTGCCACCGTTGAAGCTGTGGAAAGTATGGGGTTTGAAAGTTTTCTTCATTTACAGTTCAAAGGGCAGCATTTGACAGCAAGGGTTGAAGGCCGTGCACCAGAGAAAAAAGATTTGAAGATTCAGTTTGCGAAGCAATATCGCTTTGATCCGATGACCGGAGAACGGCTGCGATAATGACACTCCTGCCGCTTTGTGCTCGCCACTGGTCTTAAAAAGGGTTACCAGTGCCGAAAGTGCATTTATTGAGGAAATCCAATGTCCACCAGACTGTTTACCGGAACGGTAAAAAAAGCCCTTATTGTTGAAAATCCATCTCCAGTCATCGATTCGCATCTCCAAGATGCTGGTATCGAAGTACTCCGCCTAGAAACAGTTCCCAATGAAGCAGGTTTAATTGAAGCCATTAATCAATTTGGTGCACAAGCAGTTTTTAAAAGGTCCCGTGTGGAAATTACGAGGCGTGTCATTGAGTCATGTCCGACTCTTCTGGTGGTTCAATTGTGTTGTATCGGTGATGATTCCGTAGACAAATTGGCTTGCGCTGAGCATGGAGTAATGGTGTTCAACGACCCCGTTTCCAATGGGCATTCAGTAGTTGAGTTGGCGATTGGTCAATTAATTTCCCTTTCCCGTCGGCTTTATCAAACAAATACCACTTGCAGAGATGGGCTTTGGGAGAAGAACAATCTTGATCGTTACGAAATTGCAGGGAAAGTTCTTGGTGTCGTTGGATTGGGAAACATCGGCCGCAAACTTGCACGGACTGCGCAACAGCTCGGCATGAAAATTTGCTTTTTTGACACCCGTCAAGTTTCGGTTGAATTGGGTCGTGAACTTGGTTGGAAAGAGGCCGGTAGTCTTGAAGATGTCTTCCGCAACTCTGATGCCGTCAGTCTTCATCTATCGGCACAAGACATCAAGGGATTGACCAACGAAGGACGAATAACTGAAGAGATTCTTCAGCAGCTAGGTGCTGATCGCCCTGACGGGCCTAGAATATTTTTAAATCTGTCTCGTGGTTTTTTACATCGCCCTGAAGATTTGGTCGCTGCTGTTCAATCGGGGGCCATTAAACATGCTGCTGTCGATGTCTATCCCTTGGAACCTAGAAAGGGAGAGGGGTGGGCCAATCCATATGCCAACGAACCCCGAATCATTGTCACGCCTCACATCGGGGCTTCGACACAAGAAGCTCAACCAAGAATTGGTGAAAGGGTTAGCGATACCTTTCTTTCATTTTCACAACTTGGTGGAATCCGAGATACCCCATTTCAGCCTAGATTTACACTTCACCTTAACGACAAACCTCAAAGTGGCGAGGCCATTCTCATGGTCTGTCATGCCACCGCTAAGGGAACCAAGCGTGCCATTGATGAAGTGATTTACGACTCTGACTGCTCCAACTTGTCTAGTGCACATCAAGACTTTAACAATTGGTCATTTGCCTATGACCTTGCACGGTTAGATAAGCCTTTGACTTTAAGCCAACTCAAAAAAATCTCACAAAGAGCTTCTCAACTTACCGGACAAGACAATGTCATTCACAGCATACGCCAAGTGATTGTTCCCTAATTGTTATTTGTCGATCAAGGCTTAATGGATGTGTTTCGATTTATTGGCAATGGACTGTTTGTTCATCCATAGGGTAGGCACAGCGGTGACTTCATTTGCTATTCTTGGGGCCATTTGAGTTTTTCTCGGACACTGAATGGCTTTCGCCCTCTTTTGAAGTGGCAGACTCTGCATGGACTTTCTTCTTTCTGACACGGATGGCTTTGGGCTTTGGTCTTTCAGTGTCTTGAGTGGCAGTATCACCCTTATCTACAGTTGCATTTTCGGGACTTTTCTTTCTACGGATCCGAGTCTGTTTTTGAGATTTTACTTGAGTTTTCGTGGTGTCGCTGTCAGTGTCCGTAGAGCTTTTTTTGCGCCGTGTTCGGTTTTTTTTTGGCTTTTCATCAATGTCAGTTGAAATTGCCGCATTCTCAGACTCAGTCTCTGTGCTTTTTTGAGCTTTTTTGCGTGTTCTGGTGATCTTGGTGGTTTCAGGGTCTAAGTCCATCGCATTTGATTTTGTCTCTGAAGCGTTGGTACTTTTCGCCACAGCGCTTTGGGTTCGACGGCGTCCTTTTCTTGCACGAGGCGGTGCTTTGGTTTCAGCCGTTGGAGTGGGAACATCTGCATCAGTTGGTGTTGTTTTTTCAGCATTATCCGTCTCAAAAGAGTCGGCACCTTTGGTTACTTTGGTTGTGTTTTTTAAGTTTCGAGGCTCCACCGTAGCTTCTTTATTCGTCGCATGGGGTCCTTTATGCTCATTGGAAGCGACTGATGGGTTGTCGTTTTGGGGTGCCGTTTCTTCGGAGTCGTTGTCTCGAATGAGCCAACTGACAGCCTCTTCGATTTCCTGCTGGTGCTCTTCGTCACCCCACAGCAGTTCAGACAAGACAATGCTGTTGTCCAGTGTCTCTTTGGCGTTGAGAAGTGTCTTTAGGTAATGATCCCGTAGCTTTGACAGCAATTCATCTGGCTCATGTTTTAGAACAAAGTTGGCTTTATGGCTTCTGACCGGATCTCCATCGGGGTGAAGAATCGTGCCAGAGTCGTGCAATGCATCAATGATGCTTCGAACCATAGCAGGCGGAACCAACGGGTCGGTTTTGCGGCACTTTCTGTTCATATAGCCGTAAAGATAGAAGAGGGTGTTTCGTTTCTTTCGGGCTGCCCTTTCTTGGACATTGTCCACAAGTTCATGTACTAGAACATGGCGCATCAGGTGAGTACCAGGATTGGCTTTATGTGCAATCAATATGTCTCTGAGCCGTTCAGCCTCATCTGATAACTTCGGCAAAGTCAAGATCTCTGGTGCTTCATTGACTGGGGCATTTTCTGCGAGTGAGACCAAATAACCCCCTGCTCGACTGTCTGTGTGAATACTAATGAGACCCTTGGCATGTGCATTTTCAAGAAACCGTGCAAATCCAGTAAAACCAAACTCAGCTTCATCGAATGTGGGTAACTTCCTCAGCAGGGATTGCTTTAAAACACCTGAAGAGACAGGGCCCGAAGTATCACGGACTAGGCCTTCGAGGGTTTCCACAAGTTTGGCAAACACCTCTACTTTGGTGAGATTGACAGCATCTCCTTCTTCTTCCGATGGGCTATCGGTATCGATTCGTCCACGGCGAATATTTTCGTAGAAGATAAATTCGTCGCATGCCGCAGAGAGTAGGCGGCTTGTGCTTTGTCGAGTACCCACCCCAATCACTCTTTTATTGAACTCACGGAGTTTCATGACAAGCGGTGTAAAGTCCGAGTCTCCACTCAACAATACATAGGTATCGATGTGTTCCCTTGTGAATGCAAGTTCCATTGCGTCAACAACGAGGGCAATGTCAGCTCTATTTTTATCTTGTCCTCGGTAGCTGGTCAGTTCCATCATGGACACACCTTCTCTTAGAAGGTCTTGTTTGAACTTTGCGTATCTGCCCCAGTCGCCATATGCCCTTGCGATCAAAATGCGGCCTTTCTCTTTCAGGCGATCCATCACTGACCGTATATTAAACTTTCCAAGCTGGGCTTTTTCAGTTCCAGCCGCAATATTTTCAAAATCGATTAAAACACATAAATTAGGATCGGGCATTGGTCGGACATTTGGGGTAGGAGGTAGTGTAGGATTAGCTCTTGGCTACCCTTAGACTATCCCTTCAGTTGGGCTTTGTACAGGTCCCGCACGATTTTACCCAATAATCCGAGGAGCATTCATGCTTCAATTTCATGGAACAGAAAGCTATATCGCAGATGAAAACTTGCTTTCTGATGTTAATGCAGCCATTGTTCTTGAAAAACCCCTGCTTATCCGTGGTGAGCCTGGAACTGGAAAAACAATGCTTGCACATGCGGTTGCTGAGGCTTTAAATCTGCCACTTCTGACTTGGCACATCAAATCAACAACAACGGCCAAAGAAGGCCTTTACCACTACGATGTGGTTCAGCGACTCAATGACTCGCGTTTTGGCGGTGGGGATGTGTCAAACATAAGCAATTACATTCAGTATGGGCCACTGGGACAGGCATTTTTGAGTGAGCAGAAGGTTGTCCTTTTGATTGATGAGATTGATAAAGCGGACATCGAATTTCCAAACGACCTTCTACGAGAGCTTGATGAGATGGCGTTTGATGTGCCAGAGACCAAGCAAACCATCACAGCTGTCAATCGGCCTATCGTATTGATGACCTCGAATGCTGAAAAAGAACTTCCAGATGCCTTTTTACGGCGTTGTCTCTTTCACTTTATTACATTTCCAACACCTGAACGGATGCGTCAAATTATCGATGCGAAGTTACCAAATCTTGCAGAGGATTTAGTCGAAGCCGCCATTTTTCAATTTTATGCTCTCAGAAAGGAAGATGGTTTACGCAAAAAACCCTCCTCCTCTGAGTTGCTTGATTGGCTGATGGTCTTGTCCCGTGCTGGTGCTAAGGTGGACGACATTGTCAATAAAATGCCTTACATGGGGGCACTGATTAAGAGAGAGCATGACTTGGGTGTCATCAAAAACAGAGGTAGACGGGGCTACCGCTAAATGTTTGGCCTTTTATTAAGAAATCTTCGAGGGCAAGGTGTCTCCGTTGGATTGTCTGAGTGGCTGACATTCTTGAAGGCTGTCAAGCTTGGATTGGCCAACAACATATCAAGTCTTCATGCCCTTGGTAGGACCATCATGTGTACCTCAGAGGCACAGTTTGATTCATACGATGTGGCTTTCGAGGCCACATTTGAAGGGGTTGAGCTGCCTCCTGATTTGTCTGCTGCATTAATGGATTGGCTTAATGACCCTGTTCCCGATCAGCCTCAAGATGACCCAAATTCCATGAGCATAGATGAAATGTGGAAAGAATTTTATGAGCGTCTCAAACAGCAAGAAGAACGCCATGATGGTGGGGCCAGATGGATTGGAACTGGTGGGAAGTCTCCTTTTGGAAACCACGGTGCTGCAAAGCAGGGGATTAGAGTTGGTGGCGCAGGCCGCAACCGTTCAGCCATGGCGATTGTCGGTGAGCGACGGTGGCGCACTTACCGAACGGACAGGCGATTGGAACAGCGAGATTTTCAAATGGCCTTAAAAGCCCTGAGAAAACTTGCAAGAGAAGGTCAATATGAACTCGATGTGGACGACAGCATAAAAAAAACCTCTGACAATGGGGGAGAAATTGAGCTGTCCTACCGCCGTAAAAGACAAAATCGGGTCCATCTTGTTCTTATAATGGACACTGGCGGATCTATGGATCCACATACGCAACTGGTCGAGCGCCTATTTACAGCGGCATCCGAATTGAAAGGCTTCAAATCATTTGCCGCTTGGCAGTTTCACAATGTGCCATACGGGAAACTGTACAAAGGGGAGTACATGACGCAAGGAGTCGCAATTGAACAGTTGCTAATGGATTGGACTCCCGAGCACCGATTGGTTTGGGTTGGCGATGCTTCCATGGCTTCTTATGAACTCTTCAATAGCTATCATCGCAACAGTCTTTCGGGTTTGGGATGGCTGCAAAGGATTCGTCGATCTTGTCCAGCATCAGTCTGGCTCAACCCTGATCCACAGCAATACTGGAACCATCCCACTGTCCGAGCAATTGGTGCAGTCTACCCAATGTATCCGTTGACCTTAGATGGTCTTCATGGTGCTGTGAAGCGGTTGAAGAAAGGCCGCACAGATTAGGTAAATTGCGCTACAATAAACCTCTAATATAGGAGTCCCGATGCTCTACTTCATTCTTGGAATGGCGTGCCGTACTGAAGACAAGACAGATTTGTCTGGGGATACTCAAAACCCTATATTCATCGATCAAGACGGTGATGGTTATTCTGCTGATGAAGATTGTGACGATCAGTCTGCAGCCATCAATCCTGATGCATTTGAGTTGTGCGATGGGCTGGACAACAACTGCGACTTTCAAATCGACGAGGGAGTAACAACTACTTTTTACTTTGATGGCGATGGTGATGGCTTTGGAACTGAAACACTGACCGAGGAAGCTTGTGAGGCGCCGAGTGGCTTTGTTTTGATTGGAAACGATTGTGATGACACCAATGGCGATTCATTTCCGGGAAATATTGAATTTTGTGACGGGTTTGACAACAATTGTGATGCGCAAATCGATGAAAATGTGGGCAGCCTGTATTTTGAAGACTCAGATCAAGATGGCTATGGAAATCCGGACCAATTCACTGAAGCATGTGAACTGCCCTCTGGCTATGTTGAGAATGATCTTGATTGTGATGATACAGATGCTTTGAGCTTCCCAGATGCGACCGAGCGTTGTGATGATCAGGACAATGACTGTGACGGAGAAGTGGATGAAGAAATCCCAGCCGTTTGGTTTTTAGATGCAGATGGTGATGGCTTTGGAACAACCGATCAGCAAACATCAGATTGTAATCCTGTTTCTGGATACATTACAGTTTCAGGGGATTGTGATGATGGAGAGCCGGCTGTTAACCCAGACGCAATCGAGATCTGTGACGGCATTGACAACGACTGTGATGCACTTGTAGACGACGCAGATGATTCGACCGAAGTGTCTAGTATGTCTGCTTGGTATCTAGATTCCGACAACGATTCCTATGGGTCAACCACTGTGGTCGCCGTTTCTTGCGCATCAGAAAATGGGGGAGTAAGTGACAATACTGACTGCGATGATTCTGATGCTTCAATCAATCCAAGTGCGCTTGAGATCTGTGATGCATTAGACAATGACTGCAATGGCTTGGCAGACGACGATGATCCCAATATATCTGATGCCCAGTCATGGTATGTGGACTCAGACGAAGATGGTTTTGGTGACGACAACACCGAAACCGTTTCGTGCGAAGGCCCAAGCGGTTTTGTTGCATTGGGAGGAGATTGTGCAGACTCAGATTCCAATATTAATCCGAGTGTCCGTGAAGACTGTGATGGTGTTGATCAAGACTGTGATGGTGTGATTGACAATGGTACTCTTGGTTCTGACAGCACTTGTCCTGGTGAAGACTGCTGGGTTATTTTACAAGATGGCGCCACGGGCGGAGACGGCTTGTACTGGATTGACCCTGATTTGGATGGCCAGTTTGCATTTGAAGCTTACTGCGACATGACCTCTGACGGTGGGGGTTGGACAAAGGCCTTCTCATCTCTTTATCCGCACATGTATGATCAAGGAAATTGGGGTAACTTTGGTGCTCCAGAGTACGATGATTATTCTATGCTTAATCAAACAGCAGACTTTGAGGATGTCAATGGCGTCTATACCATCCGATTGGAGGTCGGTGAACAAGGCAATTGGGACACCAATACACCGAGTCATAAGACCATTTGGCAGCAATCTCATCACCCTTTCCTAGAGACCACCGACGGTAGTGATTATCTTTTTTTAACAGGGGATGAGCCGGTCTCGTGTGGTGGATTCTCGGGTTTGCATCATCGTATTGCCATAGACATTGGTCTCTTTGCAATGACATCGGATGCCGACAATACGGACTCCATGAATTGCTGGTGGATGCAGGTGGTACCAATCAATCAGTTTGGTTCAACAGTCGATTTTCCTGGCTATGTGGATTCTTATCTGACCAGCGGTGGGGTTCACCAATGGCAAAGTATTTGGTTTCGATAAAGCGACGGAATTCTCTGCGATTTTGTTCTCCTTTTCATGGCAAGTGATGGGGAGTGCGTTAGTAAATGCCTCTGACCCATATCAATTTTGAGGAGGACATATGGATATTTCAAACAGTAAGTTTTTGGTCACTGGTGGCGGTTCTGGCATGGGGCGCAGTTTTACAATTGAACTCGCTAGATTAGGCGCAGATGTCACCTTTTGTGACATTAATGAAGATGCGATTCAAGCTGTTATTAACGAAACCAGTGACCTTTCCGGCACGGTGTACGGCACCGTCTGCAATGTGGCTGACGAAGAAGATGTCAACCGATTTGTTGCTTTTGGAGCCGAGAAGATGGGCGGCCTAAACGGAATCATCAATAATGCGGGGATTATCCGTGACGGACTTCTTGTTCGAAAGGACCGCAAAACAGGCGAAATCAAGAGTTTGTCGTCAAAGAAATGGCAGCAGGTCATCGATGTGAACTTGACTGGTGTTTTTCTTGGTTCTCGTGCCTTTGCGGAATGGCACATTGAAAATGGGGGCACCGATGGTGTCATCGTTAGCATTTCATCTATCTCTCGACACGGAAATCAAGGCCAGTCGAACTACTCTGCCGCAAAATCAGGAATTGTTTCAATGACGGCTTTATGGGCAGGAGAACTTGGCCGCTATGGGATTCGGACAGGTGCAATTGCGCCAGGATTTACTCGCACGCCCATCTTGGAAGGAATGCCTCCAGAGATGCTCGAGCGGATGCTTAAACCCGTTCCTCTGCGTCGAATGGCTGAGCCCACTGAGATCTTTCAAGCGGTTCGCTTTATCATTGAATGTGGCTATTTTACAGGCCGTTGTATTGATGTCGATGGTGGATTACGGCTGCCTTAAGCCGTACGCTCATTTTGTAACTTTTCACAGGGCCAAGTAGGGTCCTGTGTTGCTTTTTGACGGTTGCATTATTGCAACTGAAAAATTTATTTTACCGCTGAAAGCCGCGATCACATAAACTGAGTCTGGGGTTTTCTGATGTTTCTATTACTCGGTTTATTTTCATTTACTGCTGCTGCTTTCCAATCGGATAATCAGTTGGTTG